>DATBTA010000001.1:0-2524 GCA_036559505.1 Pseudolabrys sp.
CGCCAGATCCCGGAGCCTTGCGTCACGAGTCCACAGAGCACGATCAGAAGTGCATTTTGTTGCGGCGAAACCAGGTGCAGCCACACACCGGAAACGACGAGACCCATTGCGAAGCCCGATAGTCCCGACGTCAGGCCGCCGAAATAGGTCGCAGCGAGAAAAAGAGCCAAATGCCATCCATCCATAGGAGTCGCTCCCAAAGCGAAGGTCGCAGCGCTTGGATGGAGGTCATCTGACGGGGAGGCGGCGTGTTCCCCGGAGCATTCTGCGAAACCTAGCACGACAAAAGCATAGGTCTCCTCCGTAACGGAAGGAGACGGTGCTTGGGCGCGCAAGCCTTGGGAAAACGGGGCGACCGTCGTGTGCCCCGCATCTCAATAAGTACAGGAATTCGGTACGCTCTACAAGATCGCGCCGCTCGCTCAGGTGGCAAGGCACCACTGCATTTTGAACGCTCGCCATCGGCGGCCGCGTTCGCTAGTTTTCGTGCGGGAGGCAGCGATGACCAACAAGATCGATCTCGGCGGACGCAATGCGATTGTCACCGGCGGCGCCCAGGGCATTGGCCGTGCGATCGTGGAACGGTTTCTTGATTCTGGAGCAGCGATTGCGATTTGGGATCGCGATATTGAATTTGCAAAAAAGACGGCTGCCGAACTGAAAAGCCGCGGCCGTGTGACCCCTGTTGCGGTCGATGTCACCAAATATTCCGACGTGGAGCGCGCGCGCGACGAGACCGTCAAGGCTCTCAAGCGCATCGACATCCTGGTGAACAATGCCGGGATCGCCGGCCCGAATGTGAAAACCTGGGACTATCCGCTCGACGCCTGGCGGGCCGTGCTTTCGGTCAACCTCGACGGGCCCTTTCACTGCTGCCGTGCGCTGGCTCCGTTGATGATTGCCCAGAACTACGGCCGCATCGTCAACATTGCGTCGATTGCAGGCAAGGAAGGCAATCCAAACGCGCCGGCCTATTCCGCATCGAAGGCGGGTCTCATTGCATTGACCAAATCGCTCGGCAAGGAACTCGCCTCGCACGACATTTCGGTCAACTGCATCACGCCGGCGGCGGCAAAGACCGCCATCTTCGACCAGATGACGCAGGAGCACATCGACTTCATGCTGTCGAAAATCCCGCGCGGCCGTTTCGTGACGGTCGAGGAAATTGCCAGCCTCGCGGCATTTTGTGCTTCGAGCGACTGCTCGTTCACGACCGGCGCGGTGTTCGATATTTCGGGTGGCCGGGCAACCTATTGAACGACCCTTCTCACCAGCGCCGCCAGCGCCTGATCGGCATTGCCTTGATGTGCGGGGCGGTTGCGACCTTTGCATGCCTGGACGCCACTGGAAAATTTCTGCTGCGGTACATGGACCCGCTGCAGGTCGTGTGGGCACGCTATTTCGGCGCTTTCCTGCTGGCGCTGATTTTTCTAAATCCCATAACCAGGCCAAAATTGATGACGACGACGCGGCCCTTCATGCAGCTCGGCCGTTCGGCCCTGCTTCTTTTATCCACCGGGTTGAATTTCTTCGCGCTGCGTTATCTTCAGCTCGATGAAGCTCTGGCAATCCTGTTTTCGACTCCGTTCCTGGTTGCCTTGTTGTGCGTTCCATTGCTTGGCGAATGGGTCGGCTGGCGGCGGTGGACCGCAATCAGCGTCGGTTTCTTTGGCGTGCTTCTGGTGGCGCGCCCGGGTTTTAGCGGGCTTCATCCGGCTGCGCTACTGTCGTTCGGCAGTGCCGTCTGCTACGCGCTTTATGTGATCTCGACGCGCATACTGGCGCGCAGCGACTCCAGTGAAACGACGCTTTTTTATTCGAACCTGGTTGGCGCGGTCGCGATGCTGCCGGTTATTCCGTTCGTATGGACCGCACCCGACAACGCTTTTGTGGTGACGCTAATGGTGCTTCTTGGCGCGCTCGGCAGCGGCGGACATTATCTCCTCATCCGCGGCCATCGGTTGGCGCCCGCGTCCGCGCTGGCACCCTTTATCTACACGCAGATGATCTGGACAACCGCGCTGGGCTTCCTTGTGTTCGGCGATGTGCCTCACTACTGGACCATCGTGGGCGGTGCGATCGTGATTGCCTCGGGCCTCTACCTGCTCCACCGCGAAACAGTGCGCGGCAAGACGGAGCCTTCCGCACCGGTTGCCTAATCATCGCAGGGGGCGTTAAGTTCTGCCCGCCACACAAGCTTTTCCATTGCGAAGGATCAGTTATGGCCACAGCAAAGGACCGTGCGCAGGCCAAGGCCGGCTCCGGACTGAACGACGATATTGGCGAGCAGAAACGGCTCGAATTGTACCGGACCCAGGTCGTGATCCGCGAAGCCGAGCAGCGCGCCTATGATCTGTTCCTGCAGAACTTGGTCAAGGGAACAAGCCATCTTTCGCTCGGGCAGGAAGCTGTGGCGGCGGGCTTTGCAGTAGCGATGACGAAAGGCGATCTCTCATTCTGCACCTATCGCGGTCACGCCCATACGCTGGCGCGGGGCGTCAGCGTCGAGAAAGTGCTGGGCGAG
>DATBTA010000002.1:0-3356 GCA_036559505.1 Pseudolabrys sp.
AAGCCGTGCTGCGCGCGAACTGGATCGCCAACACCGCGCCGCGCGGCCCGACTTACGTCAATCTCGACGCCGAGATGCAGGAGAGCAAGCTGCAGGACGCCGTGCCGGCCATCGACACCAAGCGTTTCATGCCGCCAGTCGGGGGCGCGGCGCCCGCAGCAATGATCAAGCAGGCCGCCGATTTGCTGCGCGGTGCGAAGCAGCCGGTGGTCCTCGCGGGCAGAACGTCGCGCGATGTCGATGCCTGGAACAAGCGCGTCGCTCTCGCAGAGCGCCTGAATGCGCGCGTTGTCACCGATCTCAAGATTGCCGCGTCATTTCCCACTTCACATTATCTCCATGCTGGCGCGCCTGGTGGCACGGTGCTCGCTCCCGAGGCGGCGGACGCAATCCGCGCAGCTGACGTTATCCTCAGCCTCGACTGGCTGGACCCGGCGGGCACATTCAAGGCCGTCGGCAATGTCGGCGCCAAAGTCATCCAGGTGTCCGTCGATCATCATCTGCACAATGGCTGGAGCATGGACTACCAGGGCCTGCCGCCGGTCGATGTCTTCATCGACTGCGAGCCCGACGTGGCCGTGCCGCCGTTGCTGGAGGCGCTTGGCCCGGGTCTCGCGCGTGCGGCGCCCGGGCGTGCAAAGGAATTCCCAAAGCCGGCCGGCGACAAACTGACGGTGGACCATCTCGCGACGGTCCTGCGCGAGGCGGTCGGAAGCCGGTCCACCAGCCTCACCCACGTGTCCCTCTCGTGGAACGGCGCAACCTGGGCCTTTGACCATCCGCTCGACTATCTCGGCTCCGATGGCGGCGGCGGCGTCGGCGGCGGTCCAGGCATTTCGGTCGGCGCGGCACTGGCGTTGAAAGGCAGCGGCCGCCTTCCCGTCGCGGTCTGCGGCGATGGCGATTTCCTGATGGGCGTGACGGCGCTTTGGACGGCGGCGCATTACCGCATTCCTCTGCTGGTTGTCGTCGCCAATAATCGCTCCTTCTTCAACGACGAACTGCATCAGGAACGTGTTGCCCGCATGCGCAATCGTCCAGTCGAGAACCGCTGGGTCGGACAACGCATTTCCGAGCCGGACATCGATCTCGCCGCCATGGCCCGCGCCCAAGGCGCGCAAGGCTTCGGCCCCGTGAACGCGATCGCCAATCTTGCATCTACTCTTGCGAAGGCCATTGCCGCGGTCGAGGCCGGCGCGGTTGCCGTCGTCGACGTCCGCGTTGAGCCCGGCTACACCGCTGCCACGACCGCCGCGATGACGCGCAAGAGCGAGTAACGCGACCATGCCGTCAAATGCATCAACCAACGACGCCATCCTGGTGGCGGATGACATCGTTGTGCGTTTCGAGACCCCCGAGGGTCCGATCACAGCCGTCGACAATGTCTCGCTCAAGGTCAGCCCTGGCGAATTTCTTTCTGTCATCGGCCCGTCAGGCTGCGGCAAGTCCACTCTCTTTAACGTGATCGGCGGTCTCCTCGGCGAGCACCAGGGCATTGTCACTGTCGCGGGCGAGACGATTTCTGGTCCGCACAAATCGATCGGCATGGTATTCCAGGAAGAATCGACATTTCCCTGGCGCACCGTGACCGACAACGTCGGTTTTCCGCTTGAGCTCGTCGGGATGCCAAAAGCGCAACGCATCGAGCGCGCGCGCCACTTCATCAAGATGGTCGGGCTCGACGGCTTCGAAAACCGTTACCCCGGGGAATTGTCCGGCGGCATGCGGCAGCGCGTGTCGCTCGCCCGCACGCTCGCCTCCGAGCCGAAAATCCTGCTGATGGACGAACCCTTCGCCGCGCTCGACGAGCAGACGCGGCTGCTCTTGGGCGACAAGGTGCTGCAGATCCAGCAACATCTGAAGCAGACGACGCTGCTGATCACGCACAACATCACGGAGGCGGTCCAGATGTCGGACCGTATCCTGGTGATGACCTATCGTCCCGGCAAGGTGAAGCGGATCGTCGACATCGACCTGCCAAGACCGCGCACGTCTGAAATTGTCGGCAGCGAAGCCTTTGGACGATACGTCGCCCAGATCTGGAGTGACCTGCGCGAAGAAGCGAGCCGTGGCATGCAGGACGAGGAAAAGCACGCGCTCGAACACCTGGGTACGGCGTCATGACCATCGCGGCAGCCAGGCAACCGGGATTGCGTTTTGTGCCGCCTGCGCTGGTTGGGGTGGCAGCGCTGCTTGTCGTCTTGCTGATCATGGAGCTGCTGATCCAGTTGAATTTCATCAGCCGTTTTATTGTCCCGCCACCTTCAGAAATTGTCGGTAGTTTTGGGCGCGTCATCGTCGAGGAACATGTGTTCAGCCGATTCCTGCTGACACTCGGGGAATGCCTGACAGCCGGCGTGATGCTCACCGTGTTCGGCATCGCGGGTGGCGTCCTGATGCACCGCGTTAAGCTTCTGCAGCAGGCGTGCGAGACGTGGGTGGCAGCCATGGCGGCGGCCCCGTTGGTCCTGGCCTATCCGTTGTTCATGGTGATCTTCGGCCGCAATGCCTGGACCATCATCATGATGGGATTTTTTGCGGCGCTGCCACCGGTCATCCTGAAGACGATCGAAGGAATGTCGAGCACACGCAAAGTTCTGGTCAATGTCGGACGCAGCTTCAACCTGACGCCGACTCAGCAGTTCTGGAAGATCATGTTTCCGGCGGCGTTGCCGACGATCTTCGTCGGCGTGCGGCTTGGTCTCATCTTCGCGCTGATCAACATTGTCGGCGTCGAGTTCCTGATCAATTACGGCGGTCTCGGACAGCTCATCAACGACCTGGCCGAGCGCTACGACCTTGCCGGCACCTACGCGGCGATCTGCTTTGTGATCCTGGTCAGTGTGCTGTTCTTCATGACTTTGGAAAAGGCCGAACGATGGCTACGACCGATCGATTGACACGATCCGTGGCGACGGAACCGCTGGTCAGCCCCGTCACGCTGCTGCGTATCGCGATCATCCTCGCGGTGCTCGCGATTTGGGAATTCATGGCCCATTCCGGCCTGCTCTATCGCGACGTGGTGCCTTCGCTCTTTGCCATCGGACGGGCGCTCTACGACCTGCTGTCGCACGGCGACTATTACTTCAATCTCGGTGTGACCGCGGCTGAAATCGGAACCGCGCTCCTGATCGGCGGGCTATCAGGGGTCGCGGTTGGGATCCTGCTCGGCGCCAACCGGTTCCTGTCGAAAGCATTCGAGCCCTATCTCTATTATCTTGGCCCTACGCCAAAGATCATTTTCTTTCCGATCATGATTATGTGGTTCGGCGTCGGGCCCGGCTCCAAGATTGCGCTCGGCACCCTCTCCTGCTTCTTCCCCGTGGCGCTTTCGGTTGCGGCCGGCATGCGCCAGA
>DATBTA010000003.1:0-3496 GCA_036559505.1 Pseudolabrys sp.
GCGACACCGACCTGCCGCCCAATTCCATAAGCGCGCGTATTTGCTCCTATGAATGCACGTTCTGCGCGGACTGTGTTGAGCACAAACTTTACAATGTGTGCCCGAATTGCGGTGGTGGTTTTGTGCCACGCCCTATACGGCCGACGACCGAATGGCGGCCAGGGTTGTCTGTCGCCAAGCGCCCGCCGTCAGCAAAGCGCGTCCACCTGTCCTACGGCCTCGATGAAATTGCGAAACATTCTTCCCGCATCAAGGATATTCCACCCGAAAAGCGCTAAAGATTTTACCATTTCCCAGGCATCATTCGCTGCATTACGCCGTCGCGGCGGATGAAATAGTGATAGAGCCCTGCCAGCACGTGCAAGCCAACCAGCGTCAGCATCAGATAATTTGACAGCAACGCGTGCACGTCGCCGGTCCAGCGCCAACCAGGGGCGCGGGTGGCGACCAGTTGGGGCAACTCTGCCCCGAAAATCACGATCGGCATGCCGCGCCACGAGGCATTGATCCAGCCGAGGATCGGCACGACAAACAACAAGATATAAAGACCCCAGTGCACGACGCGTGCGCTCAGCACCTGCCAGGGCGGCAAACCATCAAGCGGCGCAGGCTCCTTGTGTGTCACGCGCCACGCCAGGCGCACGATGCCAACGGCAAGCACGATGATGCCGAAGGTAAAATGCAGGCTGATCAACGTCGTCACCGGCGTGTTGCGACCGATATGCGGCATCGTCCAGGCGAAGATGAATTGGGCGATCAGGAACGCGACAATAAGCCAATGCAAAAACTTCGCGGTCGATGTGTAACCCTGCGCATTTGCCATATTGTCCGTCGCCCTTGAATTGGAACAAACAACGCCTATATGCATTTCAGTGATGATGTCGAGCCTTCAAGCTCCATCATCGAGCGGCCACGAAGTTGCAGCGGGTGACGCCGGATGTACGCGCACCCAAGCATTTCGTGGTCGTCAGCTTTTTTGATGCCCGTCAAACCCGAGATTTCAGCCGTTCCTTGTCGTAGCCGGCGACGCGCTTGTAGCTCTCGGATAGCGCGATTAGCTCCTCGCGGCTGATGACATCGTTGATATCCTTGAACGGCTTGTCGCCGGTGCGGCGATAGACTTCGTGCAGGATGGCGTCAGGTGGCGCCTTGCGGTTGGCCAGCACCACGTCGCTGGTCGCCGGCAGACGCTTGGCTTCGTAGGCCCTGAGCGCCGCAACCGGGTCGGCGTTTGCAACAAGAGCATCTGTCAGCGCGCGGCAGTCGAGTATGGCCTGCGCCGCGCCGTTCGCGCCGCGCGGGTACATCGGGTGCGCTGCATCTCCCAACAGCGTCAGGCGGCCAAAACTCCAGCGCGGCAACGGGTCCTGATCGACCATCGGATATTCCAGTATGGCGTCCGAGCTGCTGATGAACTGCGGGACATCGAGCCAGTCGAAATGCCAGTCGGCCATAGCGGGCAGGAAGTCCTCCAGCCGGCCTCGCCTGTTCCAGTCGCGCGCCTGGTATTGCGGCGTCTCGATATCGCAGACCCAGTTCACCAGTTGACGACCCTCGGCGTCGACATTGTTGCGGATCGGATAGATCAGCAGCTTTGCGGGGTGGTGCCAGCCGATACGGATCATGCTGGCGCCGGACAGAAACGGCTTCCAGCGTGTGACGCCGCGCCACATGTTGATGCCCGAATACTTTGGCGGCCCCTCGTTCGGATAAAGCTGCTTGCGCAATACCGAGTGGATGCCTTCCGCGCTGATGACGATGCTGCCGCGCTGCGAGGGCAACGGCTTGCCGTTGACGTCCTCAAAACGCGCGATTGCCTCCGGCCCGTCGTGCTCGACATGGATGCAGCGCCAACCGGTGATCACCTTGTCCGCACCGGCGCGCTGAGTGAACGCATCGAGCAAGACCATCTGCAGATCGCCACGATGGATCGAGAACTGCGGCACGTCGTAACCCGCAAACTTGCCGGCTGGCTCGCTGTAGATGTACTGGCCGAAGCGGTTGTAGAAGCAATATTCGCGCGTCGTGACGGCGACTTTTGCGAGCGCATCCTCGAGCCCGAGGGCGCACAGCTCGCGGGACGCATGCGGAAGAATGTTGATGCCGACACCGACGGCCTTGAGTTCCGGCGCCGCTTCAAAGATACGGCAGGCGATGCCAGCACGGTGCAGCATCAGACCCAGCGTCAATCCGCCAATGCCCGCGCCGATAATCAGAACTTCCATGATCTTGAACCTCTGCTGTACATTCTAGGCCCGGCTCCGCCGCGCGAGCGAGGCCTTCAGGCCCCAGCCGGCCACAGCCGCGAGGAACAGGGATACCAGAACGTCATAGCCGGCGAGCGAGATGCCGAGGAAACGCCAAGCCGCCTCGTCACAGCGCACGATTCTGATGTTCTGAAGTTGCTTCAGCAAATTGCCAGCCGAGCCAAGGCTGTTGAGCGGGCCCGAGCAATCATTCGGGCCCGGCCAGAATTTCCACTCGACACCGGCGTGATAGGCGGACAGTCCTGTATTCCAGAGCATGACGGCGGTGATAACGGCAAAGCCAGCAATCATCACCTTGTGCGAAGCGCCATAGCTGGAACCGAGACAGAGCAGCGCCGCGAGCGGTACGCTGACGTAGAAAGCGTTGCGCTGATCGAGGCAGAGCGGACACGGTGGATAGCCGAGTACGTACTCGAAGAAAAAAAACCCACAGATCGTAAGCAGCCCAATCCCGGCAATGATCGTTGCCGCGGCAAGAACCGGATCCCGCCTGGCGATAGCCAAATAGCCGTCCAGGTGCGCAGCGATATCGTTGGTCATGGCCGTCGATAACCTGGGTGGTGCCGGTGGTCGGGGTCGAACCGACACTCCTTTTGGGAACACGATTTTGAGTCGTGCGCGTCTGCCAATTCCGCCACACCGGCTTTGCGGGCATAGCTATAGCGTCAACTTGCTATACAGCCAAACAAAAAGGCGGGCTGCATTGACGTTCAACCGGCTTGGTGACAAACCCGCGCACCGTAGGATCAAACTGGAATCTGGCTTTTCAAGGAGTGTCTGAGATGAACGAAGAAGCCCTGAACATGTCGCTTCGAAAATTTCTCAAGGTCGTTGGCGTAACCTCGCAGCAGGAGATCGAAAAAGCGATCCGGGCGGCGGTGGCGGACGGTCGGCTCAAGGGTACCGAAATTGTCGACGCACAGATGATCCTGACCATCGGCAAGATTAATTTAACTCACAAAGTCGATGGCAAAATCGAACTCGCTTAAACGATCGGCTAGTGGGCGACCAGCGACGCCAACGCGATCATGAGTGCTGCCGACAGGCCCATGGCGACAATTTTGATATGCGTGTTGCGATCTGCTGTAAGTAAGGTCGCGTTCATATGATGCGCCCTCCTATTTCAATGATGGAGGATCACCTAATCCGCCGTGTATATCTTGATGTTGATCAATTGCCCGCTTAGGGGATTCTACGTAACCCCCTAGGCCACTGACTCAGCTCCAACA
>DATBTA010000004.1:0-4513 GCA_036559505.1 Pseudolabrys sp.
CAGCACCGTCTGCCAGCGTCGCACGCAGTTTTGCAAGCGTCTGCGCACGCACCAGGGGCGTATCGCCGAATATGATGAGAATATCGTCGGCGCCGCGGGCAATCGCCTTGCGCGCCGAAAGAACGGCGTGGGCGGTGCCACGCCGCTTGCGCTGCTCAAAAATCTGCGCCTCTGGCGCGATCCGCCGCGCCTCCCCGCGAACGGTATCGTGGTCAGGCCCCACGACGACAGCGATGTCGCGGGTACCGGCCGACTTCGCTGCAGCAATGACATGCGCCAGCAATGTCCGCCCGGCCAATTCGTGCATGACCTTGGGCACGCGCGAATGCATTCGCGTGCCCTCGCCGGCGGCGAGCACGATGGCAAGGCATGATCGACGAGGCATCCGGATTTTGGCTCTCGCTACCGTACTTGACGCATCCCATAGCCGAGGCGGCTGACAGGCAAAAGCCCGTTACTCGGACATCGTGAAAGACGGCAAAAGCGGGATTTGGCGGATTCTGTTAATGTTTTCAATGATTCGCCCATCGAGGACCCCATGGCGATCGAGCCGGTGCCGGTCGAAATCAATTTGCGCGAGCCACGCAAACGCGAGCGTGACTTTTCCGCCCTGCTGTGGCTGTGCGGCTGGGGCGCGGCGACCGCCGTTGCGTTGAGCGCGCTTGCCATAACGAGTCAGACGCAGACCGCAACCGACCGCCTGCGCTCGATTTTCGCAGTCAGGGAGCCGACCGCCGTTGCTCAAATGCCTCCGCGCATCGCCCAGCTCGAATTGGAGACCCAGATGTTGACCGAGCAGGTCCGCGCCTTGAATGCGGACCGTGACCGGCTCGCCGGGCGCATCGCGCTGCTCCAAAGCAGTGTCGACGACATGACAGGGGCCATCAAACGGCAGGCGGCCGCCACCGCGGCTGTCCTTGCCGCACGAGCGGCAGCCCCCGCATCGCAGCCGCAGCCGAGCATTGCCCCGGCGATGGCCAGTGCGACCCCGGTAACTGCTGCGCCCGAAGCCAAAACCGATTCCGTCATCACCTCATCTGTTCCTCTGCCGCCCGCACGCGCCGCGGCTGCGCAGGCGTCCGCCGGGCCAGAACCGGCGGCAAGCACGAACGAGTTCGGTCTCGATCTCGGCGGCGCATCGACGCTCGATGGCGTGCAGCAGCGCTGGACGACCGTGAAGGCAAACTTTGGCCCGCTCCTGAGCAACCTGCACCCGCTGGCAGCACCCGAGCGCCGCCAAGGCAAACCGGGCTACCGGCTCGTAGTCGGCCCGTTGCCCAACAGCCCGGCCGCCACCGGGCTCTGCGCCCACTTCAATGCCGCGCACACGCCTTGCCGCGCCGTCAAGTTTGAGGGCGAACAGATTGCGCAGCGTTGATCGCGGCGGCACTGCGGCGCCATACTGATCGAATGAAACTGTTTCTTCCGAGCGCGCGAGCGACGAACTGGCTGCTGATCGTCGGATTTTGCTCGATCGGTTACGCGCTCTACATGCGCTATCTCGCGGTGGAGCAGTCGACCGTTGGGCTTGCCTGCCAGGCCGGATTGAACACCTGGCTCTGCTTCACGCGCCAGATAACCATCGCGCTGTTCACGTATTCCGCTTTTGGCTGGGCCGCGCTGGTCGTGGCCGCAGTTAATTTGCTGAGGCCATCACTTTTTCTGTTCGCGATTGCGCTCGCGGCGGCCTGTTTCGGAGTCGTCCTCTATAATGTCGGACTGTCCTCCCTCGCCATCGGCCTGCTGCTGCTCAGCTTTGCGCGTCGCGCGCCTGAGCCAGATTGAAAGCCAGAGCCGCCAGGACCGCGCAGACCCACAGCGACTGCCAGTTGGCAAAGGTTTCGTTGAAGACAATGTAGACCACTGACAGCGCGAGCACGCAGGCCGCCGACATTTCCGCAATACCGCGTCTCCCTTTCGCGCGGCCAACGAGAAATCCATGAACGACGAAAGGCAGGATCGCTGCAGTGAGCGGTGCAAAGGGAAAATCGCGGTAGCGCGGATCGAACACCAGGCTGAGCGCAACAAGCAAAGCCAGCAGCATCACCGCGAGCAATATGGCCCCGGCAGCGCGGCCGAGCGGCTCGCTGGTGCGCTGCTCTTTCGGCCCAAGCAATTGGGCAAGGCTGGGAACGAAAATCTTTTGCATGATCGCCATGCTCAAAACGACCGGCGCCAGGAACGCGACTGCGGCGAGCATCAAGGAGCGAGCCCAACCGGCGACACCGAGACTCTCGATCGGAATGTTTTCGATCGTCCAGCCGATTAGCGCTCCCCCGACGAGTGCATTCGCGCCGACGCCTAGCCATTGCAAAGTGCGGGCGATTTCGTCGCGCACATAGAGCGCCGCGCCGAATATAATGACGGCAAACAAGATCCCGCCGATACCTTGCCAGACCCAGAATGGATGATTGGACACCGGCTGCGACCAACGGAATTTCGGCGCGCGTGAATAGCCGTCGAGCAGCCCCCAATGACCGCCGACCGTCCCTTCGAGGGCGCGCTTCCAAGGCTGATCGAAGGCTTCAATGACGTTGACATTAAAGTTTCCGCGCTTGCTGAGCGCGAGCACGTCCTGGATGACCCTTGCCTGGTTGACCGGCGATGGCAGGGCCCCTTCTCGCATGCGGCCTGCGCTCGGCCAGCCGACTTCGCCGATGAGGACTTCCTTGCCTGGAAACGCGTCGACGACTTGCCGGCGAATGGCATCGACGTGTGCCCCGGCCCGGCCGGCGGAAATCGGAAAGTCCTCCCAATAGGGCAGGATATGAATGGTGACGAAATCGACGGCATTGGCGATGTCACTGTTACGAAGCCAGAATTCCCAGACGTCCGCATAGGTCACCGGCACCCGCACCCGTGCCTTGACGGCGCGGATCGTCCGCGCGAGGTCGGTCGCCGTCATGTCCCCCCGCAGAAGGACCTCGTTGCCGACGACGACGGCGCGGATGGTTTCCGGGTACTTGTTCGCAAGCGTGATGGCTGTCTCGATCTGATAGTTGTTTTTGGCGGGATGGCTGGACAGCCACAGTCCCTGCATGACCTTCAGCCCGTATTTGGCGGCGGTCCCGGCGATCTGGTCGAGGCCGAAATCGACCGAGTATGTCCGGACGCAGTCTGTGATTTCCGAAAGCCGGGCCAGGTCGTCGTCGATCTGGGCTGCGGGGATCATCGTCGCGGGATCAAGCGGGGTCTGCAGGCCGCGGAAGGGCGCATACGACACGCAATAGAGCTTCTCCGCCCGCCCTGCCTGGGGGTACGGCATGAGAACCGGGCTGCCGAGCCAAACCCAGACACCGGCAATCGCCATCACCACTAAGGCGAGGCATGTGAGAGCTTGGCGCATCGGAGGCCCGAACAATGGGGTCAACGGATGCCATCCGGCTTATCGTGCACCGCCGCCCCTGCCAAGGTGACCGGTCTTAAGCAAGGATTGTGGTTACGCTGGACAAAGCGGTCGGGTTGAGGCCAAGTCATACGGATTGAAATTCAGGTTAATGCGCACGGCTGGCGTGCGGGGCAGAATTACCAGAGAAATCACCGCCGTATTAGCGTCCCAATCCGGTTGCAGACAGGGAAAGGGACGGCGTCAGGCCAAGTAAAAAAACAGATCCGACGGGGACAATGCTGTTTTCTTTCGAGTTGCGTCAGGGTTTTGCTGTGCTTTGCTGCGCGGCTGTTCTGAGCATCTTTGCCCCGGCAGCCTTTGCGCAAAGCGGCAATGGCAAACCGCCCGAACCCCAAAAACCTGCCACCGATGCCGCCAAGCCCGATACCGCCAAGGAAGGCCAGAAGAAGATCGATGAGATTGCCGAGGCTTCCCGTGCCCTGAGCGGAGCGGCCGGCAACCCCGAATGCGTCTGGCTTGGCCGCCGGGTGGTAAGCCTGCTCTGGCGGGACGATCTGGACACGGCCTTCCGCCACCTCGACCTTTACGACCGTTTCGGGTGCCCCGGCCCGCACATCCAGGCCACTTTCCGCTGCCTGGTCCGGCAGGGAAACATCGATCCGAAGCAGCAGGAAACGCTGAACGGCCGGGTTCACGGGTGCTGGCTTAACCCTAACCTTGAGCCCGCCCCAGCCACGGCTGCCGCGCCGCCCGCCCAAGCGCCAACGGCTACTTCGGGCGGAACCACTCAGCGCTAGGCGGCGTTTTCCATAGCGAATTTTTTTATTGGGGCGCCATGCAAGTGCCTAGGATTTGCCATGTCGGGTAGTTACTTGAATCGTCACCTTATGCCGCGCTACGTTTTGCTTGCGCAGACGGAGTATCGGTTGGGCCCAGGGGACGGGCTCAGGGGTCTGCCATCCTGCCCCGCTTGGTTTTGAGTACTATGCGCACCGTCGCTGCCGTGATCGCCCTTGTGGCGTGCGTGCATGCCGGGTTGTGGGCGTTAATGCGCGATGACGTTCGCGCCCCCAACTTCGAAGGCCAGCTCGCGAGCGTTTCTTACGCGCCGTTCAATGGCTCGGCACATCCTGATCGCACCACCGCGCAGGTCGCGCAGATTCG
>DATBTA010000005.1:0-3872 GCA_036559505.1 Pseudolabrys sp.
CGGCTATTCCATAGGAATACCCACACGCAAAACATTATACGTGCTATGGAACTACTAATACTTTTAAAGCTATTTGAATACTGTCTTTACACCGACGGTTATTTAGAGACTAAGATATCGCAGCACCCCGGCACAGTTAAAGGCGGGCCGCGTTACGTTCGGGCGAAATAGTGAGGGAACCCGGCCTCAGTCCCGGCGGCTGAGCAGAAAGACCGCCTGTTCGCCGAACAGGTTCCAGAACCACCACGGCGCGTTGAGCCGCAGCGGCGACCCCCAGGCGTTGAGCGCCACGGCTTTCTCCATCCGCACTCCCACCGCCGTGCAGAGTTGGCGGAAGTCCTTGATGGTGCAGTGATGGATGTTCGGCGTGTCGTACCAGCTGAACGGCAGCATATCGGTGCGCGGCATATGGCCCGCGAAAAGGAGCTGCAGCCGGACCTGCCAGTGGCCGAAGTTCGGGAACGACACGACTGCGTGACGCCCGATCCGCAGCATGTGTTCCAGCACGATGCGCGGCTGCCGCGTGGCCTGCAGGGTCTGCGACAGGATGACGTAATCGAAAGCGTCGTCGGGATAGTTGCCAAGGTCGGTATCGGCGTCGCCCTGGATCACAGCCAGACCCTTCGCGACGCACTCGTTCACACCTTCCCGCGAGAGCTCAATGCCGCGCCCGTCGACATCGCGCGTCTCGCTCAGAAGCCGGAGCAATTCGCCGTCGCCGCAACCGACGTCGAGCACCTTCGCCCCGCGCTCGACCATCTCGGCGACAAGAACGAGGTCGACACGCGCGCCGCCCGCCGAGCGCGCGGTGCCGTTGGCGCTCACATCAATGTCGGCACGTGACAGGGTGCTCATCGATCAGCTCTCGGAACCCAACCCGCGCGCCTTGCCGGCCCCGTCGAGAAAGCCGCGCACGATGGCAAACAATTCCGGCTCGTCGAGCAGGAATGCGTCGTGACCTTTGTCGGTGACGATTTCGGCGAACGATACCCGTGCGCTCGCCGCATTGAGCGCCTGGACGATGGCGCGCGACTCGGGAGTCGGAAACAGCCAGTCGCTGGTGAACGAGATAACGCAGAACCGCGTGGGCGTGCGATGGAAGGCCTTGGCCAGAACGCCATCGTGATCCGCTGCCAGATCAAAATAATCCATTGCCCGCGTCAGATAGAGATAGGAGTTCGCATCGAAACGCTCGACGAACGAAATTCCCTGATGCCGCAAATAGGACTCGACCTCGAAATCCGCATCGAACGAAAAGGTCGGGTTCGCGCGATCCTGGAACTTGCGGCCGAACTTTCGATGCAGCGCTGCGTCGGACAGGTACGTAATGTGCGCGCCCATGCGCGCCACCGCGAGTCCCCTCCGCGGATTGGTGTTTTCGAGAAGATATCGGCCGCCGCGCCATTCGGGGTCGGCCATGATCGCTTGCCGGCCGACTTCATGAAACGCAATGTTCTGCGCCGAATGCCGCGTTGCGCAGGCGATCGGCAACGCCGAAAACACGCGTTCCGGATAGCTTGCGGCCCACTGCAGGACCTGCATGCCGCCCATGGAGCCGCCCGCGACCGTGAACAACGACTCGATGCCGAGATGGTCGAGCAGCATCGCCTGGGCACGCACCATGTCGCGAATTGTGATGACGGGAAAATCCAGTCCCCACGGCTTGCCGGTTTTGGGATCGGTCGATGACGGGCCGGTCGTGCCCATGCAGGCGCCGACCACGTTCGGACAGATTACGAAATAGCGCTCGGTGTCGATCGGCCGGCCAGGGCCGACCATGGTCTCCCACCAGCCCGCCTTCTTGGTAACGGGATGCACGCTTGCGACGTGCTGATCGCCCGTGAGCGCATGACAAATCAGCACGGCGTTGGAGCGCGCGGCATTCAGCCGGCCATAGGTCTTGTAGGCGATCTGAAACGGGGAAAGCTCGACTCCGGCGTCGAGCCGCAATGGCCGGTCCCCGAAGTGGGCGACGAGCGAGTCGCGCGGCTGATCCGCTTCGCGCGGTGCAACAGCCGCCTCACGTGAGCCTGTCAATTTGGCTTCACTCATAACTCATAATCGTCCGTGCGCTCCCGGCATTGGCCTAACTGGAGCCCTGATATAGCGCTTAAGTGTCAACCTAGCAGGTTACAGTCAACGTTTTCTTTGATTTCAAGGCCCGGCCCACTTATCAATGCCCCCATGGTGAAAGCACCCGAAACCACCGCGCTGACAGACCTTCGCAAGGACATCGACCGCATCGACGAAGCGATGCATCAGCTTCTGATCGAACGCAGCGAGATCATTGACCGACTTATTGCGGTTAAACGAAGTCAGGATAGCGGCACGTCTGCTTTCCGCCCTGCGCGGGAGGCCGAGATGATGCGGCGTCTCGTGAAGCGGCACAAAGGAATACTGCCGCTCGACACCGTCGAGAGCATCTGGCGGGTCATCATTTCGACGTTCACCTTCGTGCAGGCACCGTTTTCCGTCCATGCCGATCTTTCCGCGGGCGACGCTCTGATGCGCGATTCCGCGCGCTTTCATTTTGGCTTCACCGTCCCGTTCGTCCCGCATATGGGCGCGGCCGGCGTGGTCGCCGCGGTGTCGGCGTCGAAGGGCGACCTTGGCCTGGTGCCCGCATTCGACGTGGCTTCGGCGGGCGCCTGGTGGAGCGCGCTTGAATTCGACGCCGCACCCAAAATCATTGCGCGACTTCCTTTCGTCGAGCGCCCCGACCACCCGGCGGCCTTGCCGGTCTTCGTCCTCTCACGCGTCGCAGAGGACGCCATGGCAACTGAAACGGCGGTCTGGAGCATCCGCGTTTCGGGTTGGGGCGCGGCGCCTGCGCAGGCGCTTTCGGCCCTGGCCGACTTCATTGCCGTGCCGGATCGGGCGTTCGATGGCGCCGCGCTTCTGGTGACCCTGCCGACAGGCAAGGACCTCAAGTCGATCAGCGCCGCCTTGGTTAAGGCCGGCGCCACCGTGCGCTCGGCGGCCCTCGTCGGCAGCCACGCAAACCGCTATACGGTTGCCGCCGACAAGACCTGACAGCCGGACTTTGAATGACGATGAACCGCCCGCAACCGCGACCCGGAGTGCTCGATATTGCCCCTTACGTTCCGGGCAAGAGCACCGCGCCTGGCGTTGCCAAGGTGTTCAAGCTCTCCTCCAACGAAACGCCGCTAGGGCCGAGCGCGAATGCGATCGCGGCCTACCGCGCGGCCGGCGAGCACCTTGAGGATTATCCGGACGGCTCGGCTGCGGCCTTGCGCGAAGCAATCGGCGCCGCGTTCGGCCTCGATCCCGATCGCATCGTGTGCGGCGCCGGCTCCGACGATCTGCTCAATCTGCTTGCGCGCGCCTACCTCACCGACGGCGACGAGGGAATTTACACGAAGCACGGCTTTGTCGTTTACCCGATCGCCACCCTGGGCACCGGGGCGAAGGCGGTCGCCGTGCCGGAAAGGGATTTCACCGCGGACGTGGATGCCATTTTGAAGGCAGTCACGCCGAAGACGAAAATCGTCTTCCTGGCCAATCCGAACAATCCGACCGGAACCTACGTCCCGTTCGACGAGGTGAAACGGTTGCAAAAATCGCTGCCGGCGCACGTGCTGCTCGTGCTCGATGCCGCCTATGCAGAATACGTGCAGCGCAATGACTATGAGTCGGGCATCGAACTGGTTGCTACGACCGACAACGTGGTGATGACGCGCACCTTCTCGAAGATCTATGGACTCGCCTCACTGCGGCTCGGCTGGATGTACGGCCCCGCGCATGTGGTGGACGCGATCAACCGGATTCGCGGGCCGTTCAACGTCAATGGCCCGGCGATCGCAGCGGGCATCGCGGCGATCCGCGACACCGCGCATGTCGAGAAATCGCGC
>DATBTA010000006.1:0-3850 GCA_036559505.1 Pseudolabrys sp.
CTGCAGGACGACCGCGATCTGCGGCCCGAGCGCACCCGCAAGAAGATGGAGAAGGCCTTCGCCTTCATGATCCGCGTGCGCATCCCGGGCGGGGTGCTGACGCCGCAGCAATGGCTCGCACTGGACAAGGTGGCCCGCGACTACGGCAACGGCACGATGCGGCTGACGACGCGGCAGACGGTGCAGCTGCACGGCGTCATCAAGTCGAACCTGAAAGCGACGCTGAAGGCGATCGACACCGTATTGCTCAATTCGATCGCGGCCTGCGGCGACATCAACCGCAACGTGATGTGCAACGTGCTGCCGGAGCAGTCGCGCGCGCATGCGGCGGCGCTCGCGCTCGCGCGCTCGATTTCCGACCATCTGCTGCCGCATACGCCGGCCTACCGCGAGATCTGGCTCGACGGCGAGCGCATCGCGGGCGGCGAGGGCGAGGTGGTAGAGCCGATCTACGGCAAGACCTATTTGCCGCGCAAATTCAAGGTCGTAGTGGCGGTGCCGCCCTCGAACGACGTCGATATCTTCGCGCACGACCTCGGCTACATCGCGATTACGGACGGCACTGGCAACATCGCCGGCTGGAACGTGACCGTCGGCGGCGGCATGGGCATGACGCACGGCGAGCCCGACACCTATCCGCGCATCGCCGAGGTGATGGGCTTCTGCCGCACCGAAGACGTTCTGAAGATCTCCGAGGCGGTGGTCACCGTGCAGCGCGACTGGGGCGATCGCAAGAACCGCAAGCACGCGCGCCTCAAGTACACGATCGAGGATCGCGGGCTGGATGCGTTCCGCGCCGAGGTCGAGAAGCGCTCCGGCATCACGCTCGCGCCGGCAAAGCCCTACACATTCACATCGACCGGCGACCGCTATGGCTGGACTGAAGGCGCCGACGGCCGTGGGCATCTCACATTGTTCGTGCAGAACGGGCGCGTGCACGATGTCGCCGGCGCCGCGCAGCAGAGCGCACTGCGCACCATCGCGCAGATGCATGACGGTGACTTGCGTATCACGCCGAACCAGAACCTGATCATTTCCAACGTGCCGACGGAGAAGCAGGCCGAGATCGAGCGCATCGCGCGCGAGGCGGGCCTGCTCGCGCCCTGGTCGGGTCTGCGGCGCAATTCGATGGCCTGCGTCGCGCTGCCGACCTGCGGGCTTGCGCTTGCGGAGAGCGAGCGTTATCTGCCGGAGCTGCTCGATGCGCTCGATCAGAAACTTGCCGCGCACGGACTGTCGGCCGACGACATCGTCATCCGCATGACCGGATGCCCGAACGGTTGCGCGCGGCCCTATCTCGCCGAGATCGGCTTGGTCGGCAAAGGACCGGGCCGTTATAACCTTTATCTCGGCGCGGCCTTCGATGGCTCGCGCATGAACAAGCTTTATGCCGAAGATCTCGATCACGCCGGCATCGTCGCCGCGCTCGATCCGTTGTTTGCGGCTTACGTCGCCGGGCGGCAGAAAAGCGAACGCTTCGGCGACTTCGTGATCCGTGCCGGCCACGTTGCGGCGAGCGGCAACGGCGCCGATTTCCACGCGAATGTCCGGCCCTACGGGTCGAAATAGGCGGTTCGCAGTCTCCGCAAAGCCTCTCCTCTGTCATGGCCGGGCTTGACCCGGCCATCCATGGGGCGGTGCCCACCAGTATGCCAGTACTGATTTGTTTGTTGCACGCCATCATGGATGCGCGGGTCAAGCCCGCGCATGACATCGATGGGAACTCTAGTGCTTGCCTTGCAGAAGGAGCAGGGCCAGGACGATCAGAAAAGCACCAAACAAAATCGCGGACAGGCATTTCCAGAACAGCAGCGGATCGCGCTCGATGAGCGGCTTCGCCGCCGACTCGACAAATCTCTTGTTGGGATGACGAAGATCGAAGACAAACTCGGATAGTTCCTCATAGCGATTATACGGGTCGGGTTGCACGGCCTTCTTCAGCGCTCCGTCGATCCAGGCCGGGATGTCACGGTTATCGTTCAGGACGGATTTGTATCTTAATTTTTTTTGCTGAGCCTTGGTCCTCGTCCTGGCGACCTCGGCGCCGTATGGCAGCCGGCCGGTCAGCATCTGATAGGCGATGACCCCAAGCGAGAAGATGTCGGAGCGCTGCGATCCGCCTTCTCCGAGGAAATATTCGGGCGCAGTGTACTGCGCCGTCCCCAGAATCTGGCCGGGCATATCGTCGTCTGCGTCGTCGGTGATGCCGGCAACGCGCACTGAGCCGAAATCGATGATCTTTGCGGTGCCGGTCCTGTCGATCATGACGTTGGCGGGCCGCAGGTCCTGATGCAGCATTTCCAGCCGGTGGAACGCCTGCAGCCCTTTGGCGATCTGCTCGACAATTCCGCGCACCGTTTCCAGGTCCGGGTTGGGATTGTCGGTCATCCACTGGGCCAAGGTCTGCCCATCGACGAATTCCGTCACGACGTACAGGTAGTTTTGCCGTCTCGACTGGATGCGGGGCTTCAGGACATGGGCGCTGCTGACCCGCCGGGCCACCCATTCCTCCATCATGAACCGCTGCAGATAAGCGGGATCGCCGCGCAGGTCGATCGATGGAATCTTGACAGCGACCATCGCGCCGTCCGCGCTATCGACAGCCAGGTAGATGTGGCTGCGGCTGCTGCCGTGGATTTCCCGCACGATCCGGTAGCCGTCCAGCACCGTTCTGGGCTCCGGCAAAGGAGGGCACGGCAACTCGGACGCCTGCCTGACAATCTCGCTGCTCTCGGTGTCCGGCAGCGCGTCGATCCGGACGATCTGGACCGTCAGATTGTCCTGGCTGCCCCGGCGCTTCGCTTCCTCGACGATGGTCCTTGCAGCGCCATCCAGGTCGTTCGCGCTTTTCCCGATTGTCTCGGCAATAAACCGGCCGCTGACGTGCTCATAGACGCCGTCGGTGGCCAGCAGAAAAAGGTCGCCTTTCTCGATCTTGAGGGCCCGGTAGTCGATCTCGATCTGGGGATTGATACCCAAAGCGCGCCCTAGATAGCTCTGCTGGGACGACACAATGACCCGGTGATCCTCGGTCAGTTGTTCCAGGCCGCGTCCGACAACGCGATAGATGCGGGCATCACCGATATGGAAAATGTGCGCCGTGGTCGACTTGATGACCATGGCGCTGAGCGTGCACACGTAACCGCGGTCTTTGTCGTAAAGATATTGGCTCTGGCGCGTTTGCGCGTGCAGCCAGGAGTTCGTCGCGGCGATGACGCGCTGCGCCGATGTTTTGACGGACCATGAATCCGACGTGCAGTAGTAATCCGTCAGAAAGCTTTTGACGGCGGATTCGCTGGCGACGTCGCTGACTTCGCTGGTGCTGATGCCATCGGCCAGGACAATGGCGATGCCTTTCAGGGTCAGCAGCGGCTCTTCCGGAATCAGCGCGCCGTGAAAATCCTGATTGATCTCCTTGCGGCCTTTGTCGGAACGCTGCCCGATCGATATTGCGAGCTGGCCTGGCATGGGGCGGACCAAAGAAAGAGCCTCAACCCGGTTGGGTTGAGGCTCCACGATAGCAAATTGCATCAGGCGACGCGCTTGAGCGCGGCGGCGCGCTTGGGAGCGGTCCGCACGTGCGTGGCATAGAGGGTGAGACCGGTGAACGAGAGGCCGCCCACCAGATTGCCGAGCACGGTCGGAATCTCGTTCCAGATGAAATAGTCAACGATCGAGAACGGTGCGTGCAGCATCAGGCCCGACGGGAACAGGAACATGTTCACGACGGAATGCTCGAAGACCATGTAGAAGAACACCAGGATCGGCATCCACAGGGCAAGAACCTTGCCGGGCACCGTCGTCGAAATCATCGCGCCGACGACGCCGGTTGAGACCATCCAGTTGCACA
>DATBTA010000007.1:0-2024 GCA_036559505.1 Pseudolabrys sp.
CGTCTTGCGCAGTTGCACGCGATCGACAGCGATCTTGCCGGCGAGCTCGTCCACCGTCTGCGCCCGCGTGATGTAACCACTGCCGACGAATTTTCCGGGATTGCGGTGCCCCGGATAAATGATGCCAAGACCATATTTTCCGAGAAAAGCTGCATCGCAAATCAACCAGGCCGGAATGGTCGGCGAGGTTTGGTGGCTTTCGAACATCGCCAGCACGAAATCATGGTAGGACGCTGCCTCGTTGACAAAGCGATGGCCGGCAGAATTCACCGCAATCAGCCCAGGCTTGGCGCGGTCGAGCACGAGATGCGGGAACAACCCCTTGCTCCCATCGGGCCGCGGAACGATCGACACCGGCGTCCAAAGACCGCTGGTGCTTTGGGCAGGTGCAGGTGCCGCCCCCAGACGCTGACCGATCTCGATGCCGTCGCCGAGATTGCCCTCGCAGCTCATTGAGTGAACGGGAACAGGCTGGGGCATGAATGCGTCGCGGAAACGCTTGTTATGTGCGTAGCCGCCGGTCGCAAGCACGACGCCCTTGCGCACCCTCACGACGATCTCCTGGGCGCCAACACTCACGCGCGCGCCCGTGACGCCGCGCGCATCGCCAATGAGATCGATAATTCGCGCGCCGAACAGAACGGGCACCTTGCGCTTGCGCAGACTAAAGAACAGCCGGCCTATCAGCGCATTGCCCATCATGATGCGGGTGCCGCGTCTGTACGTCAGCCGATCGACCAGGTAGCGGGCGAACAGCTTCGCGGAATAAATGAAATTGGGTATCGAATGGAAGCGGCCGATCAGCCGAGGAATATCGGCCTTGCCGACCATCATGCCGCCGAACACCATGAACTCCGGTACCGGCGGGCGAATTCGGGCGAAGTCTGCGCCGAGCAAGCGCCCGTCGAACGGCACGGCCACGATGGCACGGCCGGAAATCGCCGCGCCGGGCATGTTGCTGCGATAGTCTGGATGCTTGCCGCAGGCAAGAAACTGCACGTCGGTGCGGGCGCTCAGATAATCAATCACCTTTGGTCCACTCTCAAGAAACGCGGCCCGGAGTTCGCGGTTGGTCGCCTCCCCGATCAACGCATCCAGATAGCGGTCCGCCTGCTGGGCGCTATCGTCGAAGCCGGCCGCACGGCTTTGGCTGTTTCCGGGTATCCAAAGCGTGCCGGCCGAGGTCGATCCCGTGCCGCCGACCTGATCGGACTTCTCGCACACGAGCACGTCAAGCCCTTCGAGCGAAGCGACCAGCGCCGTTGTCATTCCGGCCGGACCCGCACCCGCAATCAGCAGATCGACTTCCGAGTGGGCATTGATGTCCGCGTTCATCACCTCACCGAAGCTCAGGCGTTTCCTTGAAGTATTTCGTGTGCTCGATCAGCGCGTACCGGTCCGTCATTCCGGCGATATAGTCCGCAATGCGGCGGGCGTAATCGGAATCGTCTGCCCCTATTCCCTCGCGCCATTCCCCCGGCAAATCCGCGGGCGTTGCGCTGTAGTGGCTGAATAGATCGCGCACGACGCCTTCAGCATCATCCATCACTCGCATTACACGGTCGTGGCGATACATGCGCGGATAGAGAAAGCCCTTGATGTCGCGGTCGGCCTTGTCCATGGCAGGCGAAAGGCCAACGATCGGCCGCGGTGCCTCGCGCACGTCCACTGCCGAGCGCGGCCTGAGCATCGCGACGCGCCGGCCGCACTCTGCGATCACATCCTCGATCATGCGCGTAATGATGCGGCGCATGAGCTCATGCGCGCGCCGCGTAGTTTCGAGGCCGGGATGCTCGCGATCGATGTCCGCCAGAATGCCGCCGACCAATGGGACGGCCGAAATATCCTCAAGCGTGAACAGATCCGCGCGTAGGCCGTCGTCAATGTCATGCGCGTCGTAAGCTATATCGTCCGATAAAGCGGCAACCTGGGCTTCCGCGCTGGCGTAGCTCCACAATTCGAGATCCTGGATCTTCGAGTAGGCAACGATCGCCGCGGGCACGCCATGTCTGGAATAGCGTCCG
>DATBTA010000008.1:0-5804 GCA_036559505.1 Pseudolabrys sp.
GCGACACGCTCAGTCAGATTGCCGAAAATGCTTGAGAGCTTGAACGCGCGAGTTGTAAGACTCCTGCTCGCAGGCGCCGCCGTCATCATATTCCTGCTCGGATTTCTGGTCTGCGCCGACATCTTCGGGCGCGCGTTATTCAATTCGCCGGTAAAGGGCACGCCCGAACTGGTATCAATGTCGATCGTCATCATCTGCTTTCTCCTCGCCGGCTATTCGGTGCAGAGCGGAAGCATGATCTACACCGACGTGTTCTCCTCGATGTTCGGAGTTCGCGGCCGCGCTCTGGCCCAGCTTCTGTCGGCAGTGCTCGGAATTCTGTTCTTCGGTCTCATTATCTGGGGCAGCTACGAGCCCATGCTGCACGCATGGGTCAGCGGCGAATATGAAGGTGAAGGTGCGCTGCGCGTGCCGGCCTGGCCGGCCCGTGTTGTCGTCGTGGTCGGGTCAGCACTCGTTGTCGTCAGCTACGGATTGCGCGCGCTGCGCGCCACCCGATCATTTCTCACGGGCGAGCCGGACAGTGTCGTGACGCCGACCGCGTCCACCCACATCTAGGAAGCGCATCATGCTCGGCCATTTCGACATGATTGCGATAATTGTTGTCCTGCTCGGCATCGTGTTTGCTGGCGTGCATATTGCCATCGCGCTGGGAATTACCGCGGCACTCGGCCTTTATTTGATGACCAGCGATCTGGAGGTTGTACGCACCTTCGTAGCCAACACCGCCTATGAGGCGCTGCGCGATTACGTGTTCGCCGTGATCCCATTGTTCATGTTGATGGGAGATTTTCTGGCAAAATGCGGCGCCGCGCGTGACCTCTATGCACTTGGCAACCGTGCCAGCAGGTGGCTTCCGGGACGCCTGGCAGCCGCAACCATTGTGGCGAACGCGCTGTTCGGATTCGTGACCGGAGTCAGCATCGCTGCCGCCGCGGCGTTCTCGCGCATCGCCTATCCGGAAATGCGGCGCTTCGGCTACCGCCGCGATTTTGCACTCGGCTGCGTCGCCGGCAGCGCCTGCCTTGGCATGTTGATACCGCCATCAGTCCTGATGATCGTCTGGTGCGTGTTGACTGAATTGTCGATCGGTAAGCTGTTCCTTGCCGGTGTCATCCCCGGACTGCTCGCCGCCGGCGGCATGATCGCCTATGTCGTGATTGCGGCAAAGCTCAAGCCGGAACTGGTCGGCGAAACACATGCCTCGCGACTGGCCGCGCGTCCGCTCGGCGCCGATGTGAGCGGCGCTCGCATTGCCCCACCAGCTGACCAGGAGGAGTCGTTCCGTGCCATGCTGGCCAGCACATTGCTGGTCGTTCTCCTCATACTTGGCACATTGGGGGCGATCTGGCTCGGTCTGTGTACCCCGACCGAAGGCGCAGGTGTCGGCGCTGTCGGCTCTCTCATTCTGGCGGTCGTCAAAGGAATCAAGCCGCGAGAGGTGTGGCAGGTTGTGCTCGACGTTGGGCGCACGTCGGGTCCGCTGCTGTTGTTGCTGTTCTGCGCGCAATTGTATTCGCGTGTGCTGTCGATGACTGGCTTCACGGAAGCCGCCAAGATCTTCCTGCTCGGCACCGGGCTCGGCCCGTGGGGCATCTTGCTGGTGATGGTGGCGATCTGGTTGGTGCTTGGCTGCCTGATCGACTCCATCTCAATCATTCTTCTTACCGTCCCCATCTTCGCGCCCATTGCCATGCATTTGGGTTTTGATCCCCTGGCCTTCGCTATCATGGGAATTCTGGCTATCGAAACCGGCCTGCTGACCCCGCCGTTCGGCATCCTGGTGTTCACGGTGAAATCGGCGGTGCCCGACCCTAATGTGGAGCTGGCTGAGATATTCCGTGGTTCCATTCCCTACTGGATTGTGCTGCTGGGCATTGTTGCAGCTTTGGCGGTTTTCCCGCAGCTAGCCACTTTCCTGCCCCGGCTCTAGGGCGATACGGCTTCGCATAGCCCGAATACGCCCCCTGCCGGCAGGTCACGCCTGCATAACCATCGTGGCGTAGTATCTGGCAACTGATTCGCCGCGATCATATTTGAAGGGTTCAATGGCTAAGACAGCGACCAAGAAGAAGCCCACGAAGCAGCCCGATCTTTTTGATACTGCGCGGACCGCCAAATCGTCGGCGCGCAAGGCGCCGAAGGCATCCGCCCGAGGTAAACCCAGCGCGAGGTCGAAGACTTCCGCGCGCGGCTCAGGCGCGGAAGCAGGTTATACCGCCAAGCACATCGAAGTTCTGGAAGGGCTCGAACCTGTACGCCGTCGGCCGGGCATGTACATCGGCGGCACCGACGAGAAAGCGCTGCATCACCTGTTTGCTGAAGTCATCGACAACGCCATGGACGAGGCGCTCGCTGGTCATGCCGACTGGATCGAGGTCGAGATGGAGGCCAACGGCTTCGTCAGCGTCACGGACAATGGCCGCGGAATCCCCGTCGACCCGCATCCGAAATTCAAGAGCAAGTCGGCGCTCGAAGTGATCATGTGCACACTGCACGCGGGCGGCAAATTCGATTCCAAAGTCTATGAGACGTCGGGCGGTCTGCATGGCGTCGGCGTCTCCGTCGCCAACGCCTTGTCGGAACGCATGGAAGTCGAAGTCGCGCGCGAGCAGCAGCTCTATCGGATGGCTTTCGAGCGCGGCAAGCCGAAAGGCAAACTGGAAAAGGCCGGCCGTGCTCCCAATCGGCGCGGCACCAAAGTGCGCTTCAGGCCGGATCCGGACATTTTCGGACCCAAGGCCGCGTTCAAGGCCGATCGCGTCTTCAAGATGACGCGATCGAAGGCCTACCTGTTCGGCGGTGTCGAGATTCGGTGGCACTGCGACAAGGCGTTGCTCAAGGGCGTCGAGGACGTGCCCGAAAAGGCGACATTCCATTTCGCGGACGGATTGAAGGACTATCTGGCTTCCAATCTGACCGGCGCAACGCTGGTGCACCCTGATATCTTCACCGGCTCGACGGGAAAGACGGGCCGTCACGGCGCTGTCGAGTGGGCGGTCGCGTGGACTGCGGACACCGACGGATTTCTCAACTCATACTGCAACACAATCCCTACCCCGGATGGCGGCACGCACGAATCCGGGCTGCGATCTGCCTTGCTGCGCGGTCTCAAGGACCATGCCTCGCGCGTCGGGCAGGAAAAGCGCGTGACGCCCGTTTCAAGCGACGACGTGATGACGGGCGCCGGCTGCATGCTTTCGGTGTTTGTACGCGAGCCGGAGTTCCAGGGTCAGACCAAGGACCGCCTGGCGACCGCGGAAGCCCAACGTATCGTCGAGCAGGCAATCAAGGACCCATTTGACCACTGGCTTGCCGCCAATCCGATGCAGGCCAACAAGCTGCTGGATTTCGTCATCGAACGCGCGGAAGAGCGCATCCGGCGGCGGCAGGAAAAAGACATTGCCCGCAAAACTGCGGTTCGCAAGCTCCGCCTGCCGGGAAAGCTTGCCGACTGCACCTCATCGGCGTCGGAAGGCTCGGAAATCTTCATCGTCGAGGGCGACAGCGCGGGCGGCTCTGCAAAACAGGCGCGCGATCGCCGCACCCAGGCCGTGTTGCCGTTGCGCGGCAAGATTCTGAACGTGGCCTCCGCTGGAAAGGACAAGCTTGCGCAGAATGCGCAGCTTGCCGATCTCATCCAGGCGCTCGGTTGCGGGACCGGCACGCACTATCACGGTAAGGACCTGCGCTACGAAAAGGTCATCGTGATGACGGATGCCGATGTCGACGGCGCACATATCGCATCGCTGCTGATCACCTTTTTCTATCGCCAGATGCCAAAATTGATCGAAAGCGGAAACCTCTATCTGGCGGTACCTCCGCTTTATCGACTCTCGCATGGCGGCAAGATCTTCTACGCGCGCGATGACAAGCACAAAGAATCGCTGCTCAAGAAAGAATTTCACGCCAACGCGAAGGTCGAAGTGAGCCGCTTCAAAGGCCTCGGCGAGATGATGGCGGCGCAGCTCAAGGAAACGACCATGGATCCCGGCAAGCGCACGCTTTTGCGTGTGGTGCTTGCCGATAAAGAAATGAAGCCAACCGCCCGGGCCGTCGAACGACTGATGGGCACCAAAGCCGAGGCACGCTTCGAGTTCATCCAGGAGAAGGCCGAGTTCGCGAGCGCCAACTTACTGGACGTATAGCCTACGTCAGTGGCTCACCCTGCCCTCTTCGCATTTCCGTAGCAGCGGTGTCTTGCTGCCGCGCGCAACGGCGATACCATCCTTGACTCTTATTGCGCCCGCGTCGCTCTGGTTGAAAATGGTGCGGCGCGTGTTGTTGTTGACCGAAAATACCAGCTTCTGCCGTTCCTCGACCGTTGTGCCAGGCTGAAAGATCACCTGCACCGATACGTTCGTCTGAGACACCGGCTCTGCCGACAAAACACTGTAGCGGTTGACCGCAAAGTCAGGGCCCAGGTCGTGATCTTCGAGGACCAGCCCCGCGCTCGGCGCGGAGATATTGACGTGCGGATTGCCCGGCGTCGCCGGACTGCTGCAATCCGTCGCCCACGTGCCAAACAGACCGAATTCCTGGAATACCTGTTCGACGGGAGCGGCATTCGCCATCTCGGGCAAAGCCACCAACACCACAACGCCAATGACCGCAACCAACCGCATACTGCCGAAACCCCAACGCCTAAACACAATAACAGCGGCGCGCGTGGCGGCAATAATTGGCCGAAGTCAAAATGCGCCGCGCGATGCCGCTACTTTGCTGCAACGTTGATGACTATTTAAAGGTCAAGTTGGCGGCCTTTGCCACATCGGCAAATGTTTTGATGTCCTCGTCGATGCGCTTTTTGAAGGCGTCGCCCGTCGGCCCTCCCGGTTTTACCGCCATCTTCTTCAGCCCTTCCTGAACCCCAGGGTCTGCCAGCGCCTTGCCTAATTCGGCGGTCAGTTTGGCGACAACTGGCGCAGGGGTGCCTGTCGGTACAAAGAAGCCGCTCCACAGGTGCGTATTGACTTCGGGATACCCGGCTTCGGCCATGCTCGGCACATCCGGCAATTCCGGCGAGCGTTCCGAGCCGGTGACAGCCAGTGCCCGCGTCTTGCCGCCCTTGACCAAGGGAATCGCCGGCGGGCCATCCGAGATCGTGAAGAGGCTCTGCCCGGATACGACGCTCAGGTTCGATTCGTTGCTGCTCTTGTACGGAATCGCCACCGCCGGCATTCCGCTTTTGAGCTTGAATAATTCCGTGGTGATCGTGAACGCCGGGGAAGACGTGCCGTAGTTCGATTTGTCGGGATTGGCCTTGGCCCAGGCCACGAGGTCTTTCACCGTCTTGGCCGGATGATCCGCAGGGACGACCAGAACCAGGGGAAAGGATGCGATCATATTCAGCGGGGTGAAGCTCTGGCTTGCGTGATAGCCGAGATTGGGAATGACCGCGGTCGCAATCGACATTTGTCCCGTGGCACCAACGAGAACGGTGTAGCCATCGGCAGGCTGATGTGCAGCAAAGTCCGCCGCGATGCGGCCACCGGCCCCAACCCTGTTTTCGATGACTGCGGTCGCTCCTGTGTTTTCCTGAAATTTCTGCACGACAAGCCGTGCGAACAGGTCGTTACCGCCGCCGGCGGCAAACCCAACAATGAAATGAATTGGACGGCTCGGATAGTCGGTTTGTGCGCCTGCAACACCGGCCGAAAATGCGACAAGCAACGTCGAAAGCGCGCAGATGATAGCCTTTTTTGTCTTGATCATTGCATCCCCCGTTTGCGCAGCGTGCCCCCGGTTGCGCATTTCAAAAGCGTACACCGAGGCCGGCCATTGGAAAATGCCTTTGTCGGCTA
>DATBTA010000009.1:0-5789 GCA_036559505.1 Pseudolabrys sp.
TGGGTCCGGACGGGCGTACAATCCAGTAGGGCGGGGCTGTAGGCTTGAGGTCGCCGATGAGCGCATTGCTGATGGACTATCTGCCCCTCGTCGTCTTCATAGCTGTCGCGCTCGGCATCGGTCTTGCGCTTCTGATCGCCCCCTTCATCGTCGCCTACAAGCAGCCGGATCCGGAAAAACTCTCCGCGTACGAGTGCGGATTCAACGCTTTTGACGACGCGCGCATGAAGTTCGATGTGCGTTTTTATCTCGTCGCCATTCTTTTCATCATTTTCGACCTGGAGGTCAGTTTCCTGTTCCCATGGGCGGTCGTCTTTCGCGAGATCGGTCTCTACGGTTTCTGGTCGATGATGGTGTTCCTTGGCGTTCTTACCGTCGGCTTCATATATGAGTGGAGGAAGGGGGCGCTGGAATGGGATTGATAAGCCCATGACCCTCGTTGCACCCGCGTCGAAGGGGATTCTCGATCCGCGCACCGGCAAGCCGGTGGGAGCGGACGACTCCTTTTTCACTGGCATGAATGCCGAGCTCGCCGACAAAGGGTTTCTGGTCACCGCCGCCGACGACCTGATCACCTGGGCGCGCACCGGCTCGCTGATGTGGATGACGTTCGGGCTGGCATGCTGCGCGGTCGAGATGATGCAGATGTCGATGCCGCGCTACGATGCCGAACGCTTCGGCTTCGCGCCGCGCGCGTCGCCCCGCCAATCCGACGTGATGATCGTTGCCGGCACGCTGACCAACAAGATGGCGCCGGCCTTGCGCAAGGTCTACGACCAGATGCCGGAACCGCGTTATGTGATCTCGATGGGATCGTGTGCGAACGGCGGCGGATATTACCACTATTCGTATTCCGTCGTGCGCGGCTGCGATCGCATTGTGCCGGTTGACATTTATGTGCCGGGTTGTCCGCCGACCGCGGAAGCGCTGCTTTACGGCGTAATGCTGTTGCAGAAGAAAATCCGCCGCACCGGCACGATCGAGCGTTAGGTGGAGTTGGTATGGAAGACACGCTCGAAAGGCTTGGGCAGACGATCCGAAATGCGCTCGGCGCTTCGGTCACCGGCTACACAGTGGCAAACGCCGAGCTGACCGTTAATGCAAAGGCCGCGGATGTCGTATCGGTTGCAAAATTCTTGCGCGACGATCCCGCCTGCCAGTTCATCAATATCATCGACGTCACAGCGGTCGACTGGCCGTCGCGCGAGAAGCGGTTTGACGTCGTCTATCATTTCCTGTCTCCGCGATTGAATCAGCGCGTCCGGCTGAAGGTGGCAACCGATGAAACGACGCCGGTGCCTTCGTTGATTGAGGTCTTCCGCGGCGTCGACTGGTTCGAGCGCGAGACTTACGACCTGTACGGAGTGCTATTCACCGGCCATCCCGACATGCGACGGATCCTCACCGACTACGGATTCGAAGGACATCCGCTGCGCAAGGATTTTCCGCTCACCGGCTTTGTCGAGGTGCGCTACGACGACGAGCAGAAGCGCGTGGTCTACGACAAGGTTACCCTGGCGCAGGAATTCCGCAGCTTCGATTTTCTGTCGCCCTGGGAAGGCACCGATTACGTGCTGCCGGGCGACGAGAAGGCGAAGGCCGAGGGGAAGGGGTCGTAAGCATGAAGCCGACCTTGAAACCCGGTCTCAGGCATTCGTTCTCCTACAAGGTGCCGGAGAACAAGACCGTTCCTCATACCTACCCGGAATCGCCGATCATCGCGCAGATGCCGAAGGTCTTCGCAACGGGCTTCATGATCGTGCTGATGGAATGGACGTGCACGCAGTTGATGGAGCCGCATCTCGATCCCGGCGAAGGCTCCCTCGGCACGCATGTGGATGTTTCGCATCTGGCGGCGACGCCGATCGGATTCACGGTGAAGGTCGATGCCGAACTGGTCGCGGTCGACGGCCGCAAGATGACGTTCAAAGTCAGGGCGCATGATGGCAAGGACCTGATTGGCGAGGGCCGTCACGAGCGGGTCGTCGTGGCATGGGACCGCTTCAACGCCAAGGTGGCGGAAAAGGCAAAATCGGCCGCGGAAATGGTGAGCTGATGGCCGAAACGGAGCTGCGCAACTTCACCATCAATTTCGGGCCGCAACATCCCGCGGCGCACGGCGTGCTGCGCCTGGTGCTCGAGCTCGACGGCGAAGTGGTCGAGCGCGTGGATCCTCATATCGGGTTGCTCCATCGGGGCACGGAAAAACTAATCGAGCATAAGACCTATCTGCAGGCGGTGCCGTATTTCGACCGGCTCGATTACGTCGCGCCGATGAACCAGGAGCATGCGTTCTGCCTGGCGATTGAAAAGCTTCTCGGCATCCAGGTTCCCAGACGCGCGCAACTGATCCGCGTGCTCTATTCCGAGATCGGACGGATTTTGTCCCACCTCCTTAATGTTACGACGCAAGCGATGGATGTCGGCGCGCTCACCCCGCCGCTGTGGGGTTTCGAGGAGCGCGAGAAGCTGATGGTGTTCTATGAGCGCGCTTCGGGTTCGCGCATGCACGCGGCCTATTTCCGGCCCGGCGGCGTGCACCAGGATCTGCCGGCAAAGCTCGTCGACGACATTGATGCGTTCTGCGATCCGTTCCTGAAAGTCGTTGACGACCTCGACGCGCTTCTTACTGGCAACCGCATCTTCAAGCAGCGCAATGTTGACATCGGTGTCGTCAAGCTCGCCGATTGTTGGAATTGGGGGTTCTCTGGCGTGATGGTGCGCGGATCGGGCGCTGCCTGGGATTTGCGCAAGGCGCAGCCGTACGAGTGTTACTCCGAGCTCGAGTTCGACATTCCGATCGGAAAGAACGGCGACTGCTTCGACCGCTATCTCATCCGCATGGAAGAGATGCGTCAGTCGGCCAAGATCATGAAGCAGTGCTGCGAAAAGTTGCGCTCGGCGGCCGGTCAAGGGCCGGTGAATGTCGAGGACAACAAGATCGTGCCGCCCAAGCGCGGCGAGATGAAGCGCTCGATGGAAGCGCTCATCCATCACTTCAAGCTCTACACCGAGGGCTACCACGTGCCCGCCGGCGAAGTGTACGCCGCGGTTGAGGCGCCGAAGGGCGAGTTCGGGGTCTATCTGGTCGCCGACGGCACCAATAAACCGTACAAGTGCAAGATCCGCGCGCCGGGCTTTGCACATCTGCAGGCGATGGACTTCCTCACGCGCGGTCACATGCTCGCCGACGTCTCCGCCATTCTCGGGTCGATCGACATTGTGTTCGGGGAGGTCGACCGATGAGCGTCCGCCGCCTCGCGCCGCCCGAAATGCAGCCGAAGGACTTTTCCTTTAGCAAGGACAACCTTGCCTGGGCCAAGAAAGAGATCACCAAATATCCGGAGGGCCGCCAGCAATCGGCGATCATTCCGCTGCTCTGGCGCGCGCAGGAGCAATCCGGCGGTTGGTTACCGGAATCCGCAATCCGTTATGTCGCCGAATTTCTCGGCATGGCGCATATCCGCGCGCTCGAGGTTGCCACCTTCTACACAATGTTCAATCTCTGGCCGGTTGGAAAATTCCACGTACAGCTTTGCGGCACGACGCCGTGCCGGCTGCGCGGCGCCGACGATCTCGAGAAAATATGCCGCAAGCGGATCGGCGATCAAAGCGAAGTGACCAAGGACGGAAAATTCTCCTGGGTCGAGGTTGAATGCCTGGGTGCCTGCGTGAACGCGCCGATGGCGCAGATCAATTACGACTACTACGAAGATCTGACGGCGGACAGTTTCACCAAGATTCTTGACGATCTCGCCGCCGGCAAGAAAGTGAAGCCGGGTCCACAGGTTGAGCGGCAGCTGTCTGCGCCCATCGGCGGCGCAACCACGCTGAAGGAGAAGGCGTGAGCCATGCTCGCTGACAAGGACCGCGTCTTTAGAAATCTGTACGGCCAGCATGACTGGGGCCTCAAGGGCGCGCGTGGGCGCGGCGCATGGGATGGAACGAAGGCCCTTCTCGAAAAAGGCCGCGACGCCATCATCGAAGAGGTGAAAACATCAGGCCTGCGCGGGCGCGGCGGCGCCGGCTTTCCGACCGGCCTGAAATGGTCGTTCATGCCGAAGAAATCGGACGGACGGCCGCATTACCTCGTCGTCAACGCCGATGAGTCCGAGCCGGGCACCTGCAAGGATCGCGAGATCATGCGGCACGATCCGCATCTCCTGGTCGAGGGCTGCCTGATCGCCGGTTTCGCGATGGGTGCCAACGCCGGATACATATACGTACGTGGCGAGTTCATTCGCGAGCGCGAGCGGATGCAGGCGGCGATCGACGAGGCTTACGAGGCCAAGCTCATCGGCAAGAACAACCTGCACGGCTGGGATTTCGACCTTTACGTCCACCATGGTGCCGGCGCCTACATCTGCGGCGAGGAAACCGCGCTGCTCGAAAGCCTTGAAGGCAAAAAAGGCCAGCCGCGCCTGAAGCCGCCGTTTCCGGCCAATGTGGGCCTCTACGGTTGTCCGACGACCGTGCAAAACGTGGAATCGATTGCGGTCGTGCCGGACATTCTGCGGCGCGGCGCATCGTGGTTCGCGGGTATCGGCCGGCCAAACAACACCGGCACCAAGCTGTTCTGTATCTCCGGTCACGTGGAGAAGCCGTGCAACGTGGAAGAGGCCATGGGCATTCCGCTGCGCGAGCTTCTTGAGACGCATGCCGGTGGCGTACGCGGCGGCTGGGACAATCTGCTGGCGGTCATTCCCGGCGGGTCGTCGATGCCGCTTGTGCCGGCCGGCAAGGACTGGGCGGATTCGCTGATCATGGATTTCGACGGCTGTCGCGACAAAAAATCTGCGCTCGGCACCGCTGCCGTGATCGTGATGGACAAGTCGACGGATATCGTGCGCGCGATGGCGCGCATCTCGTATTTCTACAAGCACGAGAGCTGCGGGCAGTGCACGCCGTGCCGCGAGGGCATGGGCTGGATGTGGCGCGTGCTCACGCGCATGGCCGAAGGCCGCGCACAGAAGCGCGAGATCGACATGCTGATGCAGGTGACGCAGCAGATCGAGGGTCACACCATTTGCGCTTTTGGCGACGGCGCGGCCTGGCCAGTGCAGGGGCTTCTGCGACATTTCCGGCCGGAGATTGAACGCCGCATCGAGGAGTACTCGCGCAATGCCGACAGCCACGGCGTGCGCGACCCGGTGCCACAGGCCGCGGAATGACGACGATGCAACAACCGGCCAATCATCATCTGGCGCAGCTCAACATCGGGCGCATCCGCTACGAGATTGACGATCCTCGCATGGCGGATTTCACGAACAATCTGGCGATGGTGAACGGTTTGGCCGAGCGCACGCCCGGTTTCGTATGGCGCTATATCGATGAAAGCGGCAATTCGACGAGCACGCGGCCCTATTCCGACCCGCGCATCGCGATCAATCTGTCGGTTTGGCAAAGCGTCGAGGCACTCGAGCGGTTCGTTTATCAGACGATCCACAAGCGCTTCTACGGCCGGCGCGCCGAATGGTTCGAGCACTTCGAGGGCCCATATTTCGTGATGTGGTGGGTGCCCACCGGGCATCGCCCGGGCGTCGAGGAGGCAGTCGCCCGCCTCGAGCATCTCGAGCGGAACGGGCCAAGCGATCACGCCTTCGGCTGGCAAGCAACAACGGTGCAGCTCTGGAAGACAGCGCATTGCGCGCCGGGCGAGTCGGCGGCATGACGGCAAACACCCACCACCTTGCTCAATTCAATATCGCGCGGATACGTTATCCGCTCGACGACCCACGCATGCGTGAATTCGTCGAGAATGTCGAACGCGTGAACGGGCTTGCTGACAA
>DATBTA010000010.1:0-6023 GCA_036559505.1 Pseudolabrys sp.
GCATATGCTCGCGCCGGTCACCCTCGACGAACCGCTCGATGGCAAAGAAGAGATCGGTCCACACCGTCTGCGGGCAGAGATAGCCGCACCAGATGCGGCCAGCGACAGCGTTCATCAGGAACAGCACAATCGCGGCGAGAATGAGCAGGCCGGTGAGGTAGTAGACCTCTTGCGGCCAGATCTCGATGAAGAAGAAATAGAAACGCCGGTTTGAAAAATCGATCAGAACCGCCTGCGACGGCGCGTTCGGGCCGCGATCCCAGCGCACGAACGGAAGCATGTAATAGATGCCGAGCGTGACGACCAAAACCGCCCATTTGATCTTGCGGAACGTGCCGTGGACGCTCTGCGGGTAGATTTTGCGGCGCGGCGCGTAGAGCGGAATATCGTCTTCCGGCGGCGCTCCATCGAGTTCCGCTTCCTTCACCAAATGCGCAAGAGCCGGCGCCCCGGGCGCCGGCTGATCAAGCGACATGGTGCCATGCGCGGTCATTTTTCTCCGCCGCCGAGCGTGTGCACATAGACCGTCAATGCCTTGATGGTCGGCTCGCTCAGGCGCCCGCCCCAGGCCGGCATCACCGCACCGCGCCCATTCTCGATCCCCTGAACGATGGTTGCCTTGTCCGAACTGTAGAACCAGATCTTGTCGGTCAGGTTGGGAGAACCCATTTCGCGGTTACCCTTTCCCTCGGGGCCGTGACAGACCGCGCAATTGTCGGCGTAGACTTTTTTGCCGAGGCCGAGATCCGCACCCGTTTCGGTGGAGAGGCCGGAGAGCGAACGAACAAAATCCGCGACCGCCGAGATTTCGTTGGGCTTAAGGATTTTGTCGCGGCCGAAAGCAGGCATGCTGCCGGCGCGGCCTTTATTGTCGCCAGCGCGCGCGCCGAATCGTATCGTTTGCTCGATATCCGAAAGCTTGCCGCCCCACAGCCATTCATCGTCGTTGAGATTGGGATAGCCCTTGGCGCCGCCACCGCCCGCGCCATGGCATGGCGCGCAATTGTCCGCAAACGCGACGCGGCCCTGCGCCCGGGCAAAGTCGAGCAATTGAGGATCGGCGGCGATCTCGGCGAGCGAGGCACCGGCGAGCTTGTCCATCATCGGGCCACGCTGCTGCTTGAGCGCGTCGAGATCTTCAAGGAGCGCGGTCCGCGTGTGGTAGCCAAACACGCCCTGCGTCGAATTGGTCAACAGCGGCCAAGCCGGGTAGACGATCCAGTAGCCAACCGACCAGACGATCGTGATGTAGAACAGCCACAGCCACCAGCGTGGCAGCGGCGTGTTGAGTTCGCGCAGCCCGTCCCATTCGTGTCCCGTCGTCGCGGTGCCGGTCACAGCATCTATGTTCTTGTGTTCTTCGGCCACGGTCAGTCCTCCCGCAGCGGAATGCGTGCCGCTTCATCAAATTGCTTCTTGCGCGAAGGCCAGAGCACGTAAACAAGCACCAGCAAGAACACGATGACGAAATAAGCGAGGCCCCAGGTCTGGGCGAACTCGGCGACTGCACGGTAGGTTGGATCCATGGCGCTCACCGGATGTTGGCTTTGTCGTCGTACAGCTTGAAGTCGACCTGCGTTCCGAGCATTTGCAGGTAGGCGATCAGCGCGTCGGCTTCGGTGATGCGTGACGGATTGCCGTCGAAATCGCGCGCGTTCAGTTTCGGATAGCGTTTGGCCATGTCGACGGCATCGGGGCTGTCGGTGGTCGCCTGTGTAACGACGTCAGCGGCGGCATTGGCGATCATCGCCGCCGTATAGGGAACGCCAAGAAGCGACTGCGCTTTCAGATCGTCCGCGATGTGGGCGAAGTCGAGGTTGGTCTCGGCCAGCCAGGAATAGTCCGGCATGACCGAGCCCGGAACGACCGAGCGCGGGGCTTTCAGATGATCGCGGTGCCATTCGTCGGAATACTTGCCACCGATGCGGGCGAGATCGGGTCCCGTGCGCTTCGACCCCCACTGAAAGGGCTTGTCGTACATGCTTTCGGCGGCGAGCGAATAATGGCCGTAGCGCTCGACCTCGTCGCGCAGCGGGCGGATCATCTGCGAGTGGCAGAGATAACAGCCCTCGCGTACGTAGATGTTGCGTCCGGCGAGCTCGAGCGGCGTGTAGGGCCGCACGCCGTCGATCTTTTCGATCGTATTCTTCAGGTAGAACAACGGCACGATCTCGACGAGACCGCCGATCGCAATCACGATCAGGATGCCGATGACCAGGACGATCGAGTTCTTCTCGAAGATTGCGTGTCTCGACCACAGTGACATGAGTGCCCCCGCCTATTCCGCCGGAGCCAGCTTGAGATCGGCGGGCGCCTCGGAAACCGCCGCGTTCACGGTTTTCCAGAGATTGAAAGCCATCAACAGCGCGCCGGCCAGGAACAGGCCACCGCCGATTGCGCGGATGACATAGAAGGGATGCATCGCTTCCACGGTTTCGACGAAGGAATACTCGAGAAATCCGAGGCTGGTGTAGGCGCGCCACATCAATCCCTGGAGAATTCCCGACACCCACATCGCGCTGATGTAGAGCACGATGCCGATGGTCGAGATCCAGAAGTGCCAGTTGACCAGCTTGAGCGAATAGAGCGGCCGATTCCAAAGCCACGGGATGAGACAGTAGAGCGCACCGAAAGATATATAGCCGACCCAGCCGAGCGCGCCGGAGTGCACGTGACCAATGGTCCAGTCGGTATAGTGCGACAACGAGTTGACGATCTTCACCGACATCATCGGACCTTCGAAGGTGGACATACCGTAGAAGGCGACGGAGACCACCATCATGCGCAGCACGGGATCGGTGCGAAGTTTGTCCCACGCGCCGGACAGCGTCATGATGCCGTTGATCATGCCACCCCAGGACGGCATCCACAGCATTATCGAAAATGTCATGCCGAGCGTCTGCGCCCAGTCGGGCAGCGCCGTGTAATGCAGATGATGGGGCCCGGCCCAGATGTAGAGGAAAATAAGCGACCAGAAGTGGATGATCGAAAGCCGATAGGAATAGACCGGCCGGTCGCAGCGCTTCGGGATAAAGTAATACATGATGCCGAGGAAGCCGGCGGTGAGAAAGAAGCCGACCGCGTTGTGGCCGTACCACCACTGCACCATCGCGTCCTGCACGCCGGACCAGACGATGTAGGACTTCGGCGAGAAAAGAGAGATTGGCACCGCGGCATTGTTGCCGAGATGCAAGACCGCGATCGTGAGGATGAAGGCAAGATAAAACCAGTTCGCCACATAGATGTGCGGCTCGGTCCGCCGCATGATCGTGCCGAGATAAACTAGCAAGTAGACAACCCACACAACCGTCAGGAACAGATCGGCGTACCATTCCGGCTCGGCATATTCCTTGGATTGCGTAATGCCAAGGAGATAGCCGGTGCCGGCGATGACGATGAAGAAGTTGTAGCCAAGCACGACGAACCATGGCGCGATGTCACCTGCAAGCCGCGCACGGCAAGTTCGCTGCACGACGTAGAGCGACGTCGCGATGAGCACGTTACCGCCAAATGCGAAGATGACAGCGGATGTATGCAGTGGACGCAGCCGGCCGAAGGTCGTCCAGGGCAGATCGAAGTTGAGAGCGGGGAACGCCAGCTGCAGCGCGATGATCAAGCCGACCGTAAATCCCGCGATGCCCCAGAATACAGCGACAGCCGCAGAGAACTTGACGGGACCCATATTGTAATTTGGCTTGCCGTCGATCGTCAGCGGTGGCGCTCCAACCGGGCGTTCGTAGTAGCGGTTGATGATGGCAAATACCGCCGCGATGCTGGCTGCGCTGAACAGGTAGGCGTGGAACGCGTATTCAGGCGTGTATGCTTTGGCCGCGATGACGATCGATAAAAGTGCGAGGGCTACAAACGCAAGTGCTGACCCGCCCTCCCCGATCGTCATTGTTTTCCGGTGGGCAAGTGTGTTCGCCATGCTGTCAGGTCCGTTCTGGTGCCGAAGGAAAAATTCGGAGGCCCGCCGGCAAGTTATGCACGGACGGCCCCTTATGGCCACAGGGCCCGGCGCTTTCCTTGATGCAGGTCAAATCGCTAGTTCAGCCGCCGCGGGACCAGCCGTGCCAACCCCAATGGCGCGGACCGCTGGTATTGACGCGGGCCTTTTGCTCATCGTTAAGCGTTGCATAAAAAGCATCAAAAGCGGGGCGCACGGTCTTGATCGCCTGCTGCATGGCATCGAGACGCTTTTCCATCAGCTCGAGTCGCCCGGTGGCGCTGGCCGGAAACTCGCGCGGGCAGGCCGCAGTGACGATCTCGGCCGCTTTGGCTGATGCATTCCGCAGATTGTCGAGCGCGGCGCGTTGTGCATCGTTTGGATTGACCAGGCGCTCGATGCGCTCCATGCGCCACTCGGCGAGGCCCGCGCCGCGCGGATCACACATCCCGCCCATGCCGCTCCTACCCATCATGCCCGGCCCCATCATCATGCCGTGTCCCCCGCCATGACCGCGGGGGCCGTGACCTGGCCCGAAGCCTGGCCCAGGACCTGATCCGGGTCCTGCGCCCGGGCCGCTGGTGGCGGGAGGATTGGCCTGCCCGCTGCCACCGGTTTGCGAAATCGCCGGAGTCATCAGCGCCGTTGCGGCGATGGCGAGAACTGCGGCGGAGGTCAGAAGTGATTTCATGGCGGATCTCCTCCAATCAAAAATTTGGGAGATCTTGGAAGCGATGCCGGAGCCCTGCCTTGACGCAGGTCAAATCGACGCGTGGAATCACGCGGCTGAAGCCGGGTGGCGCTACTTTTGACCCTTGATATATGCCGCGAGATCGGCCGCCTCATTGCGGGTCAAGTTCATATCCGGCATGCGCGGATGCGGCATCAAAAGAAAATACGCAAGCGTCCTCTCATTGAAGTCAGGCTTGCTGGCGGTGGCCGAGAATGGTGGCGCCTGTGTCGTACCGCGTTGCTGGTCCACTGCTACAATGTGGCAAGTCGCGCACCAACGCTTGGCGAGCGCTTCTCCTTTAGATGCGTCGGCGGCGCATGCACCTGTTGCAGCGGCCGCCAGGAGCAAGAGGGATAAGGCTAGTCGGCGCATGACATCCTCGCATTTAACGTTCGAGCCATTTGAGATAGCTGATCAAATCCCCGACTTGACCGGGATCCAGCCGGAACTCGGGCATATTCGGATGGCCGGTGACAATGCCTTCACCGAGTGCCTCTTCAAGTGATTCCACCGGATACCGATTGTGCAGTTCTCGAAACGGCGGCGCCAGGTTGAGCGGGCTTGCAGTGACCTTGTCGATCGAGTGACAGCGTGCGCAATTCGCCCTTGCCAAGGTCAAGCCCCTTTGTTGCCGGGGATCCATTTGCGCGTAGGCGTTCGCGGCAAAAATCAGATTGCAGATAGCGAGCGCCAGCAAATAGGTGGCTACATGAGTTTTTTTAAGAAGCTCGATGCGCACGGGTCGACCCAATACCAAGATTGACATCTATCTAGAATACACAGCAACGGACCTTGATCTCTATCAATACTGCCTCCTTTGTTTGCATCATATTGAGCGAACATCCATGGAGAGCGACATGACCGCTACGTTGAAACACATTGCGCTGACTTTAGCCCGATCGAAGGACTTTCCAAACGGGTCAAGTCAGTTCGGTTATGACCTTATTGCTCCGCTCGATAACAATGGCCATATCGACCTGCCGGAGTGGAAGAAGCACCGCGCCGCATGCAGCGTCCGGCATTTTTCTCCCTCCGAGGAGGACAAGACCGGCTTGCTGGTGCACAAGGCGGGCGGCGCCGAGCATGGGCGTTGGGTGTTTGATTACAATGTCGCGCGTGACGACGACGATGAAACTGGCTTTTTGTTCGGACACCATGCCTTTGTACCCGGAGAATATGTTTCGATCAGCGATGCCAAAGGCACCATGCATACCTTCGTGGTCAAATCCGTCACATCGGTTAATCGTTAAGACGCTTTGAGTCGCAAAAAACGGTCTCGGATTGTTGTGCCGAGACCGTTCCTTGTAGAGCACGAAGGCTAGCCGTTGAGCACGCCCAGCGCTC
>DATBTA010000011.1:0-6794 GCA_036559505.1 Pseudolabrys sp.
GGCGTCGCGCAACCGTCTGCTCACGACCATCGCTTACCAACTCGAAGGCAAGCGCACCTACGCGCTTGAAGGCGCGATCTTTATCGCAGGCGCTGCCGTGCAATGGCTGCGCGATGCGCTGAAAATCATCGGCTCGGCGCCGGAGGTCGGGCCGTTGGCGCAGCGGGCCAATCCGGCGGAGCAGGTCTATCTGGTGCCAGCCTTTGTCGGCCTGGGTGCGCCCTATTGGGATGCCCAGGCGCGCGGCGCGATCTTCGGCCTGACGCGCAATTCCGGTGGCGCGGAGTTGGCAAAGCCCGCTCTCGAATCCGTCGGCTATCAGACCCGCGACCTTCTGGAAGCCATGCGTGCCGATTGGCCAACGTCACATCCCAAAACCGTATTGCGCGTCGATGGCGGGATGACCGCGAGCGATCCGTGCATGCAGTTCCTCGCCGACATCCTCGCATGCCCGGTCGACCGGCCGACGGTGCTGGAAACGACAGCCATAGGCGCTGCATATCTTGCCGGCCGCGCCGCCGGAATTTGCGCCGACCTTGCCGGATTCGCGAAACACTGGCGGCTTGACCGGCGTTTCGAGCCGCGCATGGATACGAGCGAGCGCGAGCGAAAGTATGCGGGCTGGAAGCAGGCGGTGCGGCGAACCCTGACCACGGCAAGCTAGCGTCGGGTTGACCTACTCGCGCGCGCCGCTAGCGTGTGCGCCGCGAACGGGGAATCGATGGCGAGCGGCGGCGAAGACCGGAACACGGACGATCGAAAGCCGCTGATCCGCTTCGAGGCGGTCAGCAAGCGCTTCGGTGCCGTGGCCGCGGTCGAAACGCTTACCCTGGAAATTGCGCAGGGCGAATTCTTCGCGCTGCTCGGTCCGTCCGGCTGCGGCAAGACGACGTTGCTGCGCATGCTCGCCGGCTTCGAGACGCCGAGCGAGGGCCGGATCTTTCTCGGCGGAGAGGACATCGTGCCGGTGCCACCGCACCGGCGGCCCCTGAACATGATGTTCCAAAGCTATGCGCTGTTTCCGCACCTCAACGTCGAAGGCAACATCGCCTTCGGTTTGCGCCAGGAGAATGTGGGACGCGAGGAAATCGCGGCGCGCGTCGCCGAGATGCTCGATCTCACCCGCCTGCAGGGCTTCGGCGGGCGCAAAATTCACCAGCTGTCGGGCGGCCAGCGCCAGCGCGTGGCGCTTGCCCGTTCCTTGATCAAGCGGCCGCGCGTGCTCCTGCTCGACGAGCCGCTTGCCGCGCTCGACAAGAAACTGCGCGCCGAGACGCAGTTCGAGCTGATGGAGCTGCAGCGCAAGCTCGGCACGACGTTTGTCATCGTCACCCACGACCAGGAAGAGGCGATGATCGTCGCCGACCGCATCGCGGTGATGAATCAAGGCCGTCTGATGCAGGTCGCCACGCCCACCGAAATCTACGAGCAGCCCAATTCGCGCTGGGTCGCCGATTTCATCGGCGAGGTGACGATCATAGAAGGGCGGACGACCGCGCCCGGCGCGATCGAAAGCGCATTGGGGCCGTTTGCGGTCGCCAGTCGCGATACAGCCACCGGCAAAACGGTGTGGCTGGCGCTGCGCCCGGAAAAGATCAGCATGAGCGGGCAGCGGCCGGCCGGCGACAGGAACGCCGTGGCGGGCACCATTCTCGAGATCGGCTATCGCGGAGAAATGTCGGCCTACAAGGTTCGTCTCGCCGACGGTTCACTGATGAAAGTCGCAATCGCCAACGTCAATGCGCGCGGCCGGGCGCCGTATGCCGAAGGCGATGCCGTCTGGCTGTCGTGGCCGCCCGACGCCGGCATTCTTCTCACGAGCTGACCATGCAGGGTGACCGGGAAACGCGAGACTGGGGCAGGCGGGTCGTTATCCTGGTGCCGTACCTTTGGCTGGCGATCTTCTTTCTGGCGCCGTTCGTCATTGTGCTCAAGATCAGCCTGTCGCAGTCGGTGCTTGCGCAGCCGCCCTATACGCCGGTGCTTGATCTTGCGGCGGGCTGGCAAGGGCTGAAGACATTCGCAGCGCAACTCTCCCTGGACTCGTTCGGGTTGCTCGCATCCGATTCCCTTTATCTGCTGTCGTACTTAAAAAGTCTGCAGGTGGCCGCGATCTCTACCGTCCTTCTTTTCGCGCTCGGCTATCCGATCGCCTATGGGATGGCCCGCGCGCCGAAGGCCTGGCAGCCCATGCTGGTCATGGCAGTCGTCCTGCCATTCTGGACTTCATTTCTGATCCGCATCTATGCGTGGATCAATATCCTGCAGCGAGATGGGTTGCTCAACGACGTTCTCATGCGGTTGCACATCATCGACACGCCTGCCGCGTGGCTGTCCTCCGACACCGCGGTCTACATCGGCATGGTCTATTCCTACTTGCCGTTCATGGTCCTGCCGCTCTACGCGAGCCTCGAAAAAATGGACGAGTCGCTGCTGGAAGCAGCATCCGACCTCGGCTGTCCGGCGTGGAAAGCGTTCTGGCTGATCACGTTCCCGCTGTCGCTTCCGGGCGTCGGGGCAGGTGCCCTGCTGTCGTTCATTCCAATCGTCGGCGAATTTGTCATTCCGGATCTGCTCGGTGGCTCGGAATCCCAGATGATCGGTCAGACATTGTGGATCGAGTTCTTCTCAAATCGCGATTGGCCGGTCGCATCGGCGATAGCGATTGCTCTGCTCGGTCTGCTGCTGGTGCCAATCCTGTTCTACGAGCGCCTGCAGCAGCGGTCGCTCGAAGGGGGGCGGACATGAAACACGGACCGTCTCCATTCAACGTCGTATCGGTGGCCCTGGGGCTTGCATTTCTTTATCTGCCGATCGTCATCCTCGTGATCTACTCGTTCAATGCCTCGCGGCTTGTCACGGTCTGGGGTGGGTGGTCGCTCGTATGGTATCGCGAGCTGCTGAACGACGAGGCGATTCTCAGCGCCGCCTGGATCAGCTTCCGTGTCGCCTTCCTGTCGGCAACCGCCGCAACCGTGCTCGGGACGCTAGCGGCCGTTTCCCTGACGCGCATGGGACGGTTTCGCGGGCGGCTGCTGTTTTCCGGCATGGTCTATGCCCCGCTGGTGATGCCGGAAGTGATCACCGGACTGTCGTTGCTGCTGCTGTTCGTCGCGCTCAATGTTGACCGCGGCTTCTGGACGGTCGTCATCGCTCATACGACGCTGACGACATGCTTCGTCACCGTGATCGTGCAATCGCGGCTGATCGGCTTCGATCGAAGCCTCGAGGAAGCTGCGATGGATCTTGGCTGCCCGCCCTTCAGGACGTTCATGATGATCACGCTGCCGCTGGTCGCTCCCGCGATCGCCGCCGGATGGATGCTCGCCTTCGCGCTGTCGCTCGATGATCTCGTGATCGCCAGCTTTACGACCGGGCCGGGGGCGACGACATTGCCCATTCGCATTTATTCGGAAGTGCGGTTGGGGGTGAAACCGGAAATCAACGCGATCTGCACCATCGTGATCGCGGTTGTGGCGCTCGGCACGGTCATATCTTCGCTGATGATCAAAAGAGGCGCGAGCCAGCGCGAACGGGCGGCGCTGGGAGCGCAGGTCTAGGCGCGCTAATCGCTGCTGCGTTTGCCCGGTGGGCGGAACAGGAAGACGACAAACCAGATCGGTATGATGATCATCGAGCCGAGCAGCAGGTTTGGCCATGCCCAGGCGATGCCTTGCCGCGCATAGTCCTCGATGCGCTCGGTCGACAGCCCGAGCTCACGGATGATCTGTTCGGCCGTGATCCCGAAATGAGCAAGGACGGTGCCGACGATCAGCGAGGCGACGACGACCTTGACCAGGGTCCGAAAGAGAGGGTTCAGCATCCACGGCCCATCATGCCCGCAAGGATCGGCGGGTGATTCGTCTCAGGCAGGATGATAGTCGAAGGCGGGGCTGGCGGCACTCGCCGCTGAAGGCCGTTATTCAGCCTTTTGTTGCGTTTCCGGCGCCGTCTGGTCGGCCGCCGGAATCGTGCCCGAGGACGGCGTGCCGCCGGTCAGGCGCTCGATGGCACGACGCACGGAATCTCTCGCATTGCGCTCCTGCAACGCCCTGGACAGCGGCGCGGCAGCTCCCGAACGCCGGATCAGCGCTTCCGGGTCAGGCAGCATGATCGGGTCGTCCCACGATCCTTGCACGATAAAGGGCAGCTCGAAGGGTGTCGCACCCGGCCGTGGCGGAGCCACAAGCGCGGCCGTGCCCTTGAGATCGAGCTCGCGCTCCGGGATCGACGCCGTTCCGGCTAGCGCCAGTTTGACCGCGGCGCCCTCGATGATCACGTCGTCGACGGTGACCATGCCTTTCGCGATCTTGAGCGCGATGGCGATTTTTTCATACGGCGTGCGTCCGGTGCGGAATTCGCCACCGCCCGAAAGTGGCCGCCGCTCGAGACGGCGCAGCAACTGTTCAACATTGAGACCCGCAAGCGCCCCGTTCGTCCCGGTCAAAGTAGCGGTTCCGCTCAATGTCCGGGTCACAGCCAGCACGCTATTGCCTGAGCCTTCGACGTTGAGCGACATGCTGCCTTTGCCCTCAAGCCGCCGCAGGCCGAACAATTGCCCCAGGCATGTCTCAAGGTCCACGTCGGTGAATTGCAGCTGCGATTTCACCTCGACACCCTGATCAAATTCGGCAAACGCCAGCGAACCTTTGATCACGCCGCCATAAGCCTGCGCCTCGCCGACCGTGACGACCAGGTGTCCGCCGCGCAAATTCGCTGCAATCGCGGTGCGGCCAACCTTGGCGTTGGATACGATAACGTTTGCGGCCGACAGCCGCAGATCGACGTCGAGACTCGCAAGTCCCTCGAGCGTGATGCGGCCGCTGCTCCACGAGCGCTCATTGGTGGTCAGAAAACGGACGGTCGAAACATAAGGGGTCAGGTCGAGCGTGTCGGCGGCGAGCGTGCCCTGCAGGGTCTGGCGCCCGTCGGCGGCAAATGTGAGCACGCCTTCGGCGGCGTTGCCGTCGAGTTCGACATTGACGCTCGACAGGCTGATGGTGCCCGCGACTACGTTGGTCCGCGCCTTGATTGCGAAACGGCCGAAGCCGCCGCCGGGCGGCGGCCTTTGCCCGGCCCACACCAGCGCACTGCGCAATGAAACGGCATCGGCGGCGAGCGTGCCCTCGATCTTAAGTGTCGGCTTGACGCTGATTGCGCCTTCAAATGCCGCCTTCATCGGCGTGCCGGAAACGCGCAGTTTCACGCCGCTGCGGTTGCCCGCCAGCACGGACGGAAAATCGGCGAGCGTCAGGCTGGCGTCCATCGGTGCTTCGCGCCAGATGAATCGTCCGGTGGCGCCAAAGCTTTTGGAAATCGAAGGCCACGCCAGAGAGAATTCGACACCGGACAGGGTTTCGGTGATCTTGCGCGCCTCGTCGCGGATCGTGATGATTCCGCCCTCGATGCGCATTTCGGAGAACGCCGCGAGCCGCTGCGCCGTCGATTGGCTGCGTGTGAGCGCCTCGATCAATCCCGACCAATTGGATTGACCGTTCGGATGTAATTCGACCGAGATATTCGGCCGGTCCAGTGTGACGTCGGCGATTTCGACCCGCCCGATCAGCAACGGAAAGAATCGCAGACGCGCCGTTAACCGCTCGGCAACAAGCGCAGGCTGCTTGGCATCGCCCAGGATCACATCGTCGAAGCTGACGCTTCCGGTCGGAAACAGCGAAACGCGGGCTTTCCCGCGCAGGACGGGGTCGATTCCGGTCACGCCCCGGATGTCGCCCAGGACTTTCTGGCGGACGGTATCGGCGGAAATCAGGTATCCGGCCGTCGTAAGAACAAGCAGCCCGCCCGTCATCACGGCGAGCAGGATAATCCCCAGGCGCTTCAAGCCGGTTGCGGCTGTCAAATGGAGGTTTCCGGTTGTTTCGGCGCCAGGCGCCGGCGGACTATAGCATCGGGCCCGCTGGGACCAACCTTGGATAGCCTCTGTGACCCTTTCATGGCTGGGGCCCGGTAAGCTTATCGGGCTGCCGTTGCGGGGTTGCCGCGCGCATCGGCAATTTCGGCGATCATTTTCTTGATGATGGCCTGCCCGAACGAGCTGAAATCGTTGGCCTCGATCACGAAGCTGCCGGGGCCGCCAATGACGTTGTCCCGGTAGTATTTGGTGAGACCGCCGGCCGGGTTGGTGTGTTCGGGATTCCAGGGCAATGGCGTCGCGCTGAGAATCGCCAAGCCGTTGATTGTAATGCCGAGGGCGAGCGCCTCGTCCCGTGCCTGGCCGATGTCCCGGCCCGCATTGTTCGTTCCGTCGCCTGAAACGTCGATCGTGCGCCGTTCGGCGCTGAACGGCGCCCGCGCAAGTTCGGCGACAGCCGCATCGATACCGCCGCTGATTGAAGTCCGGTCCGCGAAAGACCGCGGCGACTCGAGTAACCGGTCGCCGAAGGCCTGCGCCGCTTTTGGCCCATCGATCATCATCCAGTCGATGACGACTTTCTGGCTGCCGAAGCCCGACCATTCGAGAAACAAGACACCGATGCGTCCATGACGGCCGGCCCGGATGGCATTCAAGACCCGGGGATTGGCCATTGCCGCGGCATAGCCTTCGCGCTGCAGCTGAAATTTCTGGCTGTCGACGCTGCGCGAGACATCCGCCGCAAGAACCAGCAGCAGGTCGACCGGCTCGGCCGCGTGGCCCGGCGCAATAGCGGGCGTGTTCGCGAGCGCCAAAGCGAATGCTATGCAGCGGAACAGGCGGCCCATGAGGAGAGCCTAGCCGATTTTGGATTTACTGTGCCAGCACGCGGGTGGCGGGAAAAATCACTTCGGCGAGCGTG
>DATBTA010000012.1:0-11066 GCA_036559505.1 Pseudolabrys sp.
TCCCATTGCAGCCCCTGTCCTATCCATGGGTAAAAGCGATCGCCGAGCGATAGTTCCTATTTTCCAACAATTGATCGGATTTCGATTAACAAAACGTGAGCGGCTCGATCGGAACCGTCAGACCTGTTCCACCATGCCGCCTCGGACGAGGAAGACTTGCGCACGTCCGACGATGTCGCCGAATGCGGCGGGATCGGCACCGGTCATCCAGGCTTGTGCGCCAAGCAGGGACAGCGCGTCGTAGAGCGCAGCGCGCCGCGACGGGTCGAGATGGGCGACCACTTCATCAAGCAGAAGCAGCGGTGCGAAACCTGTCATTTGCTTGATGAGACTGGCGTGCGCGAGCACCAGGCGAATGAGCAGGGCCTTCTGTTCGCCGGTGGAGGCGTCGGCCGCCGGAATGTTCTTGCTGGCATGCGAGACGACGAGATCGGACAAATGCGGTCCATCAAGCGTGCGCCCGGCGGCGGCGTCGCGTGCGCGATTGCCCTTCAGCAGCGAGCGATAGCGATCCTCGATTTCAACCGCGCTGTGGTCGGGCAACAACTGCTCCATCCACCCCTGCAGGGTGATTTGGGCCTGCGGAAATTCGCGCGCGGTGTCGCGCGATGCTTCGAGAGCCGCAGACAGGCGTTTGGCCGTTTCGGCGCGGCCCGCAGCAACAGCAACCGCGACCTCCGCCGTTTCGTGCTCGACCGCGTCGAGCCAATGAGAATCACCTGGCGAGTCTTCGAGCAGGCGATTGCGCGAACGCAAGCTGCGCTCGAGCGCCGCCACGCGGCTCGAATGTTGGGCGTCGACTGCGAGCACTAGCCGGTCGAGAAACCGGCGGCGCTCCGACGCCGGCCCGTTGAAGAGGGGGTCCATGGCTGGCGTCAGCCAGACCACTCGCAAGTGATCTGCGAATGCGGTTGCCGAGCCGACGCTTTCGCGATCGATACGGCATTTGCGTGTGGGGATGGATTCTTCTCCCGCGGGCGGGTCGATGCCGGTGCCGAGCGTTGCCAGCCCCAGCATACCCTCGATCTCGGCTGAGACTGCCCAGGCGCCGTCGCCTTCTGAGAAGGCCAGCTCTTCCATCGTTGCCCGGCGCAAGCCGCGGCCAGGAGCCAGAAGGGAGATCGCTTCGATCAGATTGGTTTTGCCGATGCCGTTCGCGCCCGTGAGCACAACCGGCCCGGCCCGATCAAGCTGGACCTGTGCAGCATGATAGCTGCGGAAATTACTCAGCGTCAGGCGACGAATGAAGGCGGCGGTCATGTCAGAAACCAGTAGTCAGTATTCAGTAGTCAGAAAAGCCCTGATTACTGATCACTGATTTCTAAACCCTGTTACACCCGCATCGGCATCAGCACGTAAAGCGCGCCCTTGGCGTCCTGATCCTGGATCAATGTGGGCGATCCGGGGTCGGCCAGCTTGAGAACGGCAACTTCGCCTTCGATCTGGGCGGCAATGTCGAGCAGGTAGCGTGAGTTGAAGCCGATATCGAGCGGATCGGCGGCGTAGTCGACTTCAATTTCTTCCGTCGCGCTGCCCGAGTCGGGATTGGTGACCGACAGCACCAGCCGTCCGCCGGTGATCGACAGCTTAACGGCACGGCCACGTTCGCTCGAAACCGTCGAAACGCGATCAACCGCGGCCTCAAAGTCCTTCTTGTCGACGACAAGATTCTTGTCGTTATTGACGGGGATCACCCGCGCATAGTCAGGGAACGTGCCGTCGATCAGCTTTGAAGTGAGCACGACGTTGCCGATCGTAAAACGGATTTTGCCGGCGGAGAGTTCAACGGCGACATCGCCTTCCCCCGTCTCGATCAACCGCTGCACCTCGCCTACCGTCTTGCGCGGCACAATGATGCCCGGCATACCGGCTGCGCCCTGCGGCAACGGTAACTCGACCTGCGCAAGGCGGTGTCCGTCGGTCGCGACGGCGCGCAGCGTACCGCTTTTAGCGGTGCCCGCCACATGCAGATAAATGCCATTGAGATAGTAGCGTGTTTCCTCGGTCGAGATCGCGAACTGGGTCTTGTCGATGAGCCGCTTGAGGTCGGCCGCCGCGAGCTTGAAGGAATGGCTCATCTCCCCCGCCGCAAGATCCGGGAAGTCGCTTTCCGGCAATGTTTGCAAGGTAAAGCGCGAACGTCCGGCCCGCAGCGCGAGCACGGCGCGGTCCCCGGAGCCCTCGAGCACGATCTGCGAGCCTTCGGGCAATTTGCGCACGATTTCGTAGAACATATGGGCGGGAACGGTGGTCGATCCGCCAGGAGAGACTTCCGCGGCAATCGAGTCGGTGACCTCGAGATCGAGGTCTGTGGCCTTCAGGCTGAGCTTGCCGCGGTCGGCCTTGACCAGCACGTTCGCCAGAATGGGAATGGTATTGCGCCGCTCGACCACGCGATGCACGTGACCCAGCGACTTCAGAAGTTCTGCACGCTCGACTGTAACTTTCATCGAAAATCCGCTTCGGCGCCCTTGAAAATACCCCCGAACCGGGCGCGATGGCCGGCCGGCGTAACGCGGAATGCGAGGCCGGAGGGCAAAGGTGACGTGCCAGCGCAAAAATCGCAAGAGTGTAGGGGCTTAGCGCAGGCCTTTCCCCAGGCTCCCGCAATGCCAAGCGCCCCGGCCTCCACGGGTCCTGTTGCCGCAAAGACGTCTATACCCGGCACAGGCTTGTCCCTGGCCGGGCATGACGCCGAGATCAAGTGGGCGATCTCTATTCCTGCAGCTGCCGCTTGAGGATCTCGATCTCCTCGGCCAGCGCCATGTCGTTGCCGACAAGGCCTTCGATCTTGCGCACGGCATGCAGAACCGTGGTGTGATCGCGGCCGCCGAAACGCCGGCCTATCTCAGGCAGCGAACGAAGGGTCAGGGTCTTGGCGAGATACATCGCCACCTGGCGCGGTCGCACCACGTTGGCAGTCCGTCGGGAGGACAGCAGGTCGGACCGGCTGACGTTGTACTGCCGCGCGACGACCCGCTGGATATCCTCGATCTTGACGCGCTTGGGTTCCTGGGGGCGGATGAGGTCGCGCACTTCGCGCTCGGCCATCTCCAGCGTGACTGCATGCCCGGTCAGCTTGTTATGGGCGAGGAGGCGATTGAGCGCGCCTTCCAGGTCGCGGCCGTTGTGGGTGACGGTTTTGGCGATATAGCCAAGCACCGGTAGTGGGACATCAAATGCCGGATGGTAGGTGCGCGCCGCCATCACCCGTGCTTTGAGGATTTCAAAGCGCAATTCCTCCCCGAGCGGGCCCATTTCCACCACCAGGCCGCCGGCGAGACGGGACCGAACGCGATCATCGAGGCTTTCCAGGTCCGATGGGGGGCGATCGGAGGCGATCACCACCTGTCGGCCCGCGTCGATCAGCGCGTTGAGCGTGTGACAGAATTCGGCCTGCGTTGACTTGCCTTGCAGGAATTGCAGATCGTCGATCACCAAAACGCCGATGCCACGTAGCGCTTCCTTGAAGGCGAGGGCGGTCTGCGTGCGAAGCGCCGATACAAAGCCGTACATGAACTTCTCGGCCGTGAGGTAGAGCACCTTGCGCTCGCCTGCTGCATTTCCCGCCCAGGTGACCGCCTGCAAAAGATGCGTCTTGCCGAGGCCGACGCCGGAATGAATATACAGCGGATTGAACATCACGGCGTCGCCGCGCTTCGCGCTTGCGACCTGTTTTGCCGCGGCAAGTGCGAGCGTATTAGAGCGTCCGACAACGAAAGTGTCGAAGGTCAGGCGCGGGTCAAGCGGTGAGCCGCCAAGGGCCTCGTGTACACTGGGGTCACCGGCAGCAAGCGGCCGGCCATTGCCATTGATGTAACGGCCGCCATTGTCGCCGGCAGCCTGATCCGTCTTTGCCTTGGGAAGAACGGCGGATTTAAGGACCGCCGAGCGCACGATCAGTTCAACGCGTGTGACTTTTTCTTCCTGTGCCTGCCAGCAGGCGAGCACCCGCTCGGCGTAGTGCGACTGGATCCAGCTTTTGAGAAACCGGGTCGGCACGGACAGGCGTACTGCTCCTTCTTCGATCGCCTCCAGATCCATGCGGGCGAACCAGCTCGAATAGACATCTTCACCCACTTCCGTCCGCAGGCGTTCTTTGACCCGCGACCAACTTTCTTGTTCCCCGGTAGACATTTTTCTTCTCGATCCGATTAAAGGTGGGACGGACTCGGTTGCCCGGCCTGGCGGAGGGACCGCCAACGCGCCGGAAACGGGACGCAACAGCACTCGTTTAATGATGTCGTTGTGGGATTTGAGGCCCGCCGTCTTGATCTGTTCGGCGAACGACATCGATAGGAAATCGAGCTGTCGCGCCTTCAGCCCGCAGGCGGCGGGGTGGCGCCTCGAATTCCGATCGTGAAAATAGGAGCCACGCGCAAGCTGTGACGGCCAATATGGGTGCAATATGAATAATTCGGCAAGGGTTGGCTCGTGGCACTGGCGATCGTAAAGTATGAGCCCGCACCGGACAAAACGTGTCCAAGGTCATCAACCCTGATCACCGAGACTCTCCCTGCGCCTGTCATGACGTCACCCCTCGAATAAGCTACGGCTTTCGCCCTGTGGTTTCGTTTTTTGCCGGCTCCTGGCCACCCTGCCTTTTGAAATCCTGATCACGTTTCGCTCGGCCTCACTAAACTTGAAATCGTTTTGCTACCGGGTGGCCTCGACGGTGAAGCGGTTAAATTTGACGCAAGCGGCAAACCAAAGCCGTTCTCATCCGTCGATGAGCGTGACGTGGAACCTTGTTTCTGATCGCGCGCGAAGAATTCCCGCGCGTTTTTTCAAGATACACAAGCGAAATGCGCGAGCAATGAAATTCACGCGGACTGCGGCGACAGAGCAAGGGGTTACCGGCGCCGAGGCACTTTCGAATTCAGAAATATTTTACCCAACGTGTTGATGAGTCGTATGGAATCTCGCCGCGTAAATTGGTTTTTGGTGTCGAGGCGTCACGAGATTCTTTAAAACGCCTCGAACTTCAAAAACGCTTGTCACATATGCATTTTTAAGGTCCCTGCTTCGCTTTCCTGTTAAGTCTTTATCGTCGCGCAAAAAAATCTGAGCGAATTTTGACGTAACTCCCGATGCGAAAAGCCAACTACCATCGCAACTGTTGCGTCGCCTGCGGTGATCCGAATGGGCAAAATCAGGGCGAGCAAAATTTTCTGACGGCGCGATGACACTTTGAATACGTCGACGGGCCGAGTCCTTTTCGGAACGGCCCGTTCGAACGTTTTTTAGCAGATATTGAAACGAACTAAGGTGCGCCAGTCGAGAAGGGTGCTACCGGCGACTTATTTGCCAAGCTTGGCGATACGATGGGCGAGCCGAGAGACTTTTCTGCTGGCGTTGTTCTTGTGCACGATACCTCGTTGCGCGGCCCGCATGATGACCGGCTCCGCTGCCTTGAAGGCCGCCAGGGCCGCCTTGCGATCGCCGCTCTGGATCGCTTCCTCAATCTTGCGCACCGAATTTCGCAGCACCGAGCGCCGTGCCTTATTGACTTCGGTCCGGCGCGCGATCACGCGCGTGGCTTTACGGGCGGACTTGGTATTGGCCATCAATCTCTCATTCGCGGCTGGCGCCTCAAGCGGACCGTCCGCCAAAGCGACTAGGTTTTACAAGAAGTTGCGACGGCGGTCGAAATCGCCGGCAAGGCTGAGGCTTATAGTTAGGCCCTACGCGGGCGTCAACGCCTGCAAAAGCCCCTTATGCGACACGTTTGGCTCTGACCGCGTCGTGCCCGGAAACCACCGCGGCACGATCCGCCGCCGAGAAAGGTGCCAACGGCGGTCGCACGCGTGCCAGACCGGTGTCCCCGTGGATATGAGCGAGCAGCGCCTTTACCCCGGAGACCAAAGGCTTCCCGTCGAACAGTTTGCGGATTGTGACAGCGGCTTCCAGTGCAGCCGCGTCGCCCTTGCTCCAGGCGCGTGCGCACAGATCGGCGTTGAGGTTCGCGGTGGCCGAGATGCAGCCCGCGAAGGGACCCGACCGTGCCTCGATCAGGCAAGCTTCGGTCGAAGGGAAGACCGCAAAGTCCGAGGACACCGCCGCGGCGGATCGTGCGAAGGCCATGTCGCCGGAGGAATCCTTCAAGCCCACGATACGGGTCGGAAACGTTTCCAGCAGTCGCTTGATTAATGTGACGTGCCACGGCAGGCCCGACATCGCTGGAAAATGATAAAGGTAGATCGGAATCGGCCTTTGCGCGGTCGCCTTCACGAGCGCGTCGATGTAGGCGACGAGGCCATCGTCGGGTACACCCTTGTAGTAGAAGGGCGGCAGCACCAGTGCTCCGGCAAACCCGAGGTCGGCAGCATGGCGCGTGAGCGCGACCGCATCCGAAACGGCGGCGGCGCCGGTGCCGACCATGAGCCGGTCCAGCGGCAGGCCGTTGGACTTGTAAGCGTCCATGACTGCCTTGCGCTCGGCAAGCGAGAACGAGGTCGCTTCGCCCGTGGTGCCGAGGACGTTGAGACCATCGCAGCCATTGTCGAGCAGATAGCGCGCGAGCTTGACCGCACGCTTAAGGTCGGGCGCGCCGTCCTCGCCGATCGGGGTCGCAATCGCGGCGATCACGCCGGAAAGGGTCTTGGTCAACGTCATCTCCGTCTGTTTGTCAGGCTTCTAGCTAGCCACTCACGTTATAGGCGGCAAGCGCCGCCATATTGACCAGCTGGTTGTCCTTGGCGCCGAGCTGGACGATCTGGACCGGGCGGTCGAGCCCCACCAGTAGCGGTCCGATCACAGTGGCACCGCCGAGCTCTTGCAGCATCTTGGTCGAGATCGAGGCCGAGTGAAATGCCGGCATCACCAATACGTTGGCCGGCCCCGACAGGCGGCAGAACGGGTATGCCGACGCCAGCTCGGGATTGAGCGCCACGTCGGCGGCCATTTCGCCGTCGTATTCGAAATCGACCCGTTTGCCGTCGAGAATCTTCACTGCTTCGATTACCCGCGCCGAACGCTCGCCAGGCGGATGCCCAAAGGTAGAGAATGCAAGCAAGGCCAGGCGCGGCTCATAGCCGAGCCGGCGCGCAACGCCGGCAGCCTCGACGGCGATGTCGGCAATTTCATGTGCCTCCGGCATCTCGGTCACCGCGGTATCGGCGACCAGCACGGTGCGTCCGCGCGCCACCACCACCGACACGCCGATCACGCGGTGACCTGGCTTCGGATCGATGACGTGGCGGATGTCTTCAAGCGCCACCGAAAAATTGCGCGTGACCCCGGTGACCATGGCATCGGCATCGCCGAGCGCGACCATGCAGGCGGCGAAGTGGTTGCGGTCCTGGTTTACCAGCCGCTGGCAGTCGCGCATCAGGTAGCCGTGGCGCTGCAGCCGCTCATAGAGGAAGTTCATATAAACGGAATTGCGCGTCGACATTCGTGCATTGACGATCTCAATTCCCTCGCCGAGCTCGATGCCGGCCTCGCGCGCGGACTGGCGCACGCGGTCCTCGCGCCCAACCAGGAGCGCGGTGCCCAGGCTCTGGTGCACGAAACTGGCCGCCGCGCGGATAACCTGTTCTTCCTCGCCCTCGGCAAAGACCACGCGCTTGGGTTGCCGCCGCAGCCGGTTGAAGACCTGGACCAGTGTGCCAGCGATCGGATCGCGTCGCGCGCTCAATTGATGCCGATAGGCATCCATGTCGACGATCGGTTTGCGCGCGACGCCGGTGTCCATCGCCGCCTTAGCGACGGCGGGCGGCACGTGGGAAATCAGTCGTGGATCGAACGGCACGGGGATGATGTAGTCAGGTCCATATTTTGGCCGCGCGCCATAGGCGCTGGCGACTTCGTCGGGGACGTCTTCGCGCGCGAGCTCGGCGAGGGCGCGTGCCGCGGCGATCTTCATTTCCATGTTGATTGCGGAGGCCCGCACGTCGAGCGCGCCCCGGAAGATGTACGGGAAGCCGAGAACGTTGTTGATCTGGTTCGGGTAGTCGGAGCGTCCCGTCGCCATGATGGCGTCATCGCGCACGGCGGCGACTTCTTCGACGGTGATTTCAGGGTCGGGGTTGGCCATCGCGAAGATGATCGGCTTCGGCGCCATCTTCTTCACCATGTCCTGCGTCACCGCGCCTTTGGCCGACAGCCCGAAGAAAACGTCGGCGCCTTCCAAAGCCTGCGCGAGAGTGCGCGCTGACGTCTTGACGGCGTAGCCCGACTTCCACTGGTTCATGCCGTCCTTGCGGCCTTGGTAGATCACGCCCTTGGTGTCACAGAGGATGAGGTTGTCGGGCTTGAAGCCGATCGCCTTGAGCAATTCGAGGCAGGCGATTCCGGCCGCACCAGCGCCGTTGCAGACGAGCTTCGTCGTGGCGATCTCACGCCCTGTCAGATCGAGCGCATTCAGCAGGCCCGCGGCGGCGATAATGGCAGTGCCGTGCTGGTCGTCATGGAAGACCGGTATGTCGAGCAGTTCACGCAGCTTCTGCTCGATGATGAAACACTCCGGCGCATTGATGTCCTCGAGATTTATGCCTCCCCAGCCTGCGCCGAGATAGCGGACGCAGTTGATGAATTGCTCGGGGTCTTCGGTGGAGACTTCCAGATCGATCGAGTCGATGTCGGCGAACCGCTTGAACAGCACTGCCTTCCCTTCCATCACGGGCTTGGCCGCAAGCGCGCCGCGGTTGCCTAGCCCCAGGATGGCCGTGCCGTTGGTGATGACAGCGACGAAGTTGCCCTTGACGGTGTAGTCGTAGGCGCGGCTGGCGTCCTCGGCGATGGCCAGCACCGGCACCGCGACACCAGGCGAATAAGCCAGCGACAGGTCACGCTGGGTCGCCATCGGCTTGGTGGCTATGACTTCGAGCTTGCCCGGGCGGCCAACGCTGTGAAATTGCAGGGCTTCCTGGTCGGTAAAGGTCGGCCGGTTACGGCCGGCGGGGGGCTTGGCCATTGGTACTCCATCAACACAACCGGGACGCCGGGTTGATCGACGTTAGCGGATGCAACCGCGCGAACTCAAGGGAAGGTGGTATCACCCTTCCTACGGTTGAATGAAAGAAAGCCGCAGGGTAATCGGTGCCGGTAAGATCGATTCTTTCGTGGCAGCCATGATCCGTTTCCTACTCCGCTTCATCGGCCTGATCTGCCTGGCGGGCGGATTCATCCTGTTGATCTACGACGGCACCAAATCGATCGCTGGCAACAAGCTATTTTTGACCGACGTGCGGACGCTTTGGGAGCTCATCAATCCCGCCAGCCTGGCCAAGCTCAAGCCGCTGATCGAACCTTACACAGGTGGTTTCCTATGGGATCAGCTGATGGTCACGTTATTGGCCGCGCCGAGCTGGAGCGTGCTTGGCGTCCTCGGCATTCTGTTTATTCTCCTAGGGCGCAAGAAGAAGCCACTGATCGGCTATGTAAGGCCGTAAACGGCTTCACCTGCCGGAGACGTGATCTGCCCGGTCATTCCGGCAGCGCCGGTCTCGACATATATTGCGCTCAGCGACTGCAGGAGGGTCCGCATGTTCGGCTTCAAAAAGGTTGCCATGCCAAAGTCCGGCGAAGCGCTGCCCGGCCGCGAATTGCCGATCCGCACCGCGACCGCACATTTCATCAATCACCGGGAGTTGAAGGGCCCCTATCCGGAAGGAACCGAAAAGGCGATGTTCGGTCTTGGCTGTTTCTGGGGAGCCGAGCGCAAGTTCTGGGAGCTTGGCGAGGGAATCCAGGTGACTGCCGTGGGCTATGCCGGCGGAATGACGCCCAATCCGACATATGAAGAGGTCTGCTCCGGCCGCACGGGGCACAATGAAGTTGTGCTCGTGATCTACGATCCGAAAAAGATCACCTACGATCAGTTGCTCAAGACATTCTGGGAAAATCACGACCCGACGCAGGGCATGCGCCAGGGTAACGATATCGGCACTCAGTACCGTTCGGGCATCTACACCTTTACGCCCGCGCAGAAAAAGGCGGCGGAGGCCTCGAAGGCGATGTACGAGCAGGAACTGAAAAAGAAGCGCTATGGCGCCGTCACCACCGAGATCGTCGATGCGCCGGAGTTTTATTTTGCCGAAGACTATCACCAGCAGTACCTGGCCAAGAATCCGTTCGGCTATTGCGGACTGGGCGGGACCGGGGTCACCTGCCCGATCGGAACCGGCACAAAACTGTCGCAAGGCGCGACGGCCTAGTTGGCCCTGCGCGGCAAACGTAAATGGCCGGGCCAAATGCCCGGCCATTCGTGAATAGGCGCTCGCTTGCAGCGCGCTATTTCTTCATGTGCTTTGACAGAAATTCCTGCGTACGCTTCCAGGCGAGGTCGCCGGCTTCCTTGCGGTAGCTCGCGCGCTCGTCGCAATAGAAGCCGTGCGGCGCATCCGGATAGGTGTAGATCTCGGCCTGCAGCTGCTTCTTCTTGATGGACTCGACCACGTCCATCGGAATGCCGTCGTCTTTTTCGCCGAAATGCATCTGCATCGGGCACTTCGGCTTCTCGTCGGCGAACTTGCCGATCATGCCACCATAGAAGGAAACCGCGGCTGAAAATCCCGGAATGCGGCAAGCAGCAAGAAATGCCGCGGTGCCGCCCATGCAGAAGCCGACGACACCAAGCGGCCCTGTGCCTTTGAGATCGCCCTGGGCGGCAGCGACATCGGCCATCATGTGATCCCAGTTTAGATTGCCGAGGTAGCTGCGCGCGTGCGCGATTTCATCCGGAGTGTAGCCGCTTTCGAAATCGCGCACGAAGCGGTCGAACACTGCGGGCGCAACCGCAACGTAACCGAGCGCCGCAAGCCGATCGCAGACCGCGCGGATGTGATGATTGACTCCGAAAATTTCCTGCACCACCACCATCCCGCCTTTGGGCGTGCCCGCGGGATCGGCGCGGTAGGCGCCGAGCGAGTGCTTGTCGGTCGTGGTCAAAGTGAACTGCTTACCCAACGTTACCTCCCGTAATTTTTGTCGAACCAAAAACCGTGGCGGTTTTACCGTTATTTGAATGCCTTCGCCAGCAGCTCATACGAGCGTTTCCGCGCCGCATGATCGAAGATCATCGTGGTCACCATCAACTCATCGGCTTTGGTGGCTTCGATCAG
>DATBTA010000013.1:0-14865 GCA_036559505.1 Pseudolabrys sp.
GCGCCCTGCGGCGGGATGTGGCCCGGAAGAAACGTCACGACGCCTGTCGCCGCGTCGACGATGAATTGCGTCCCCTCGTCCGTTTCTGTTTCAGCGACCGCCACGCGGATGCTCCCGGGCACCGGCTTCGCGATCGGACGCCGGTAGGGTGAGTAAAGCGCGCCATAGGTCTTGCCGAGCTGGAACGTCGCCGTGATGCCATCGCCGGTTCCGACAATCTGATCCGTCGGCATTATCGATACGCCCGGTACGGCAGAGGAATGGTCGAGCCGGTCGCGCCAGCGAAACCCGTAGAGGCGCCCGCGCCGCTCCTCGAAAAACGCGACAACCTGCGACAGTGCCTCGAAAGTCTTCACGCCGTAACCGGCGTCGTAGCGCCGGCGCGAGTGCGCCCAGCGTGCATTGCGTTCCTCGGCGCCGGAGCCCAGCGTCACCACATCGGTGCGCCGCTGCGGCCCGCCCGCGCTTTTCAGCGCGATGTCGAGCGGAAACAGGACTTCGTGGAATGAAGTCATGGGTTACCTTTTTGGATAAAATTCGGAACCTGTGCCGGTCCATTGCCGTTTCGGCGGCATGGACACGCCGAATGTCCTCTTTCACACCGCGATATTGGTGATCGGCGTTCTGGGAATTCTCGTATCCCTCGCCGGCATCGCCTTCTGGTGGGTGTCGCGCAAGATGAACCGGATGACTTAGCTCGGTCCGGGCCGCAAGCCTCAGGCCGGCACGCGTTCCAATAACGCGCGGTCTCGGTGCGCACTGCGTCCGCGCCGCGCGCCGCAATGATTCGCAATCATCGGCAGGACCTCCCTGACATGGGTGACCGGAAGCATGTGCCCGGCATCTGCCACCGTCCGCGCGGTCACATCCGGGATCATGCGCGCAAGGTGAAAACATATTCTGCGTGTCGGCAACGGCGATTGCCCGCCGGATACGACCAGCGTCGGCATCTCGAGCGACGCGAGGTCGGCCTGCCGCATCGGGTCGTTGAGCGTGCCCCAGAAATCGAGCGTGACCTTGTTGATCCGCGCTGCCAACGCCAGGCGTTGTGAGGCCGGCAGGGCATCCCAGGCGCCCGCGCCGCCCCAATAGTCGACGAAGCGGCGCATGCCGCCCTGATAGTCGCCACAGTTGACTGCGTTGGCAACCGTAGCGCCGACCTCCGAGATCTGCCGGAACGCTCGCTCGTCGATGTCGTCGCCGTCGCGCAGCAAATGAAACGACGCGGGCTCAATCAGCGTCAGCGTCTTGAGATAACGCGGATGCCGCGATGCGAACTGAAGCGCGACGGCGCCGCCGTAGGAATGACCGACGACGTGCGCGGGCTTTCCCAGCATATCGAGCAACGCGGCAATGAGATCGGCTTCGACCGCCAGGTTGAACGTGCCGTTGCCCGGCCAGTGCGTCGTGCCGCCATAGCCGCAGAGATCCGGAGCAATCACCCGGAAGTCCGGACGAAGCTCCTCGACCATAGCAGCCCATTGGCGCCCCGATCCGGCGGTGCAATGCAGCAGCACGACCGGCTCGCCAGCGCCGGCGGCAAAGTACTTGATACTGATGCCGCCGGCATCGATGGTCGCACCGCTGATGCTTTGCTCCTTGAGGGACATCACGCCGCCTTCAATGACCTCGATGCAGCCTCGAGGCCGTGCTTGATGTCGGCAACGATGTCGTCGATATGCTCGATGCCCACCGACAGGCGCACGTAGCCATCCGAAACACCGGTGGCGAGCTGCTCCTCTTTGGTGAGCTGCGAATGCGTCGTCGTCGCCGGATGGATGGCAAGGCTCCGCGCGTCGCCGATATTGGCGACATGGTAGTGAAGCTGCAGTGCATCGATGAACTTGCGCCCTGCGTCCTTGCCGCCGGCCAGCTCGAAGCCGACCAGCCCTCCGAAACTACCCTTGAGGTAGCGGTCGGCGCGTTCGCGGTGAACGCCCTGCTGCTGCGAGGGATGGATGATCCGCTTGATCTCCTTTCGCGTGCGCAGGAAATCGACCACGGCCTGCGCATTCTTGCAGTGCTGGTTCATGCGCAATGCCAGCGTCTCCAGGCCCTGGATGATCAGGAAGGCATTGAAGGGCGACAGCGACGCTCCGAGATCGCGCAGCAGCGTCACCCGCGCCTTGATGGCGTAGGCAACAGGACCGATCGGCTTGACCGCTTCCGTCCAGATGGCGCCGTGGTAACTCGGATCGGGCGTATTGAGTGCCGGCTGCCGTTCCGGATGCGCCGCCCAATCGAAATTGCCGCCGTCGATGATGAGGCCGCCGATGGAGTTGCCGTGGCCGCCGAGATATTTGGTCGTCGAATATACGACGATCGCGGCGCCGTGCTCGAGCGGGCGCAGAAGAAACGGCGTTGCGGTATTGTCGACGATGAGCGGGATGCCGAGCGGCCGGCCGATCGCCGCAACTTCCGCAATCGGGAAGACGGTCAGCTTCGGGTTCGGAAGCGATTCCGCGTAATAGGCGCGCGTCCGGTCGTCGGTTGCGCGCAGGAAGTTCTGCGGGTCGATCGGATCGACGAAGCGAACTTCGATTCCCTGATCCTTGAGCGTGTGGGCGAACAGATTCCACGTGCCGCCGTAGAGATCGGTCGAGCTGACGATATTGTCGCCGGCCTTTGCGAGATTCTGCAGCGCGAACGCAGACGCCGCCTGGCCCGAAGCAAGCGCGAGTCCCGCCGCACCGCCCTCGAGGGCGGCAACGCGCTTCTCCAGCACGTCGTTGGTCGGGTTCATGATGCGCGTATAGATGTTGCCGAGCTCCTTCAGCGCGAAAAGATTGCTCGCGTGCTCGGTGTCGCGGAATTGGTAGGACGTCGTCTGATAGATCGGCACTGCGACCGCGCCGGTGGCCGGGTCGGCACGCCAGCCGGCGTGCAGAAGCATGGTTTCAAGGCGATACGAATTTGATGACATTTGCTGATTCCTCAAATGAATCGTCGTATTTGATGGCCGGTCTATAGCTGGGGGCCCGACCGCAGTCCTTGAGCCGGCCTTGATTTTCCCTTGAGGAGCGCTGGATTCTTATTCTGCGCGGCCAGAAGAGGCCGCAAACACGCCCAAAACAAAAGGGCCGCCCTCGTGGCGACCCAGCAATATTTTCAGAAGCTGCGCTGCCCCCGCGCGACCGCGCGCGCGATCTGTCCGGTGATGTAGGCCTCTGAGCGGCGGAAGCTGTCTGCGTCCGGCGCGGCGATGTGTACGGTGACGTTCGCCGCCGCATGCGCCCCGCTCATCGCGACCCCGAGTCGTCCGTCGCGCCCGCGCGCAAGCGGCAGGATCGCTTCGGGCCCGGCCTCGCCCGCGAGGCCGAGTCCGCCTGGTCCCAGCGGAAAGTAGGCGGGCGTCGCAATCACGCCGCCGGACGCAAATGCTGTAAGCCCGCTCAACTTGTCCGCCAGACCGATCGCGTCGCGTGCGCGCCCTCGCCGGCTACGTGCGCCCGTCTCTTCGCCGAAAACGCCGCCAAAAAGATCGCCGACTCCGACGGCAAGATTTCGCGCAAGCGGCTGGAACGCCTGCGCGACAGCCATGTCCGAAAGCCGCAGCGCAAGCTGCCGGAGCACGTCGTCGAACTTTTTGCCGCCGGTTGTCGCATCGGCAAAAGCCTTGCTCATCGCTTTTGCGAAGCTTGTCGTGCTGATTCCGAGCGCATTTGTGCTCGTGCGTACGCGCTCCGTCGTTCTGCCAAAATCGTCCGGGAACTCTTCATGCTCGGCGATTTTGTCGGGCAGTAAAGTCATCGGGATATCTCTTCATCAGTTGTGCGAGCGTGCCGCGGTCGAGCGGCGGAGAGCGGCCGGCAACGGCTTCGATGGCGTAGCCGAGCTCGCGCGGCGTCATCGACCAGAACTGCTGCGGCGAAAGGCGGAGTACGCCAAGCCCGATGCCGATCGCCTGTTTCCAGGGGAAAGGCGTCACGCGCCCGCCTCCCCGAACGTCGCCTGGATCAGTTCGGCTGCGATGCGCACATAGCCTTGTGCCCCGCCTTCGACTGCCATAACGGCGACGTCATCATCGGTTACCGCCGCGCCTGCTCCGCGCAGGCCCGCGCCGATGATGCGCGTCAGGTCGCGAGCCGCCAGCCGGCCCGAGCCGAAACGCTCGGTCAGCGCAACGAGATCCTCGGCGCCGAAGGCATCTTCGAGTTCCGCGAGCGCACCGAGCGTCAGCACGAGCCGCCGCCGTGCGCCGCCGATGTCGGCTTCGATCTCGCCGCGATGGCGATTGGCCATGGTTCCTCCAAAAATAGTCACTTGCGTCCGATAGTCACGGAAATATGAGTGGTGCCCCATTCCGAACGGGCGCAGCCTGCGCCCCGGAATCGAACATCGAGCGGAATCCTGTCATGGTGGCGTCGACGCTCACACATCAACTCGATCCGGCCATTCCGAATATCGCCTGTCCGAAATGCGGCCTGCGTATGCAGGTAACGGCAATCGCGCCTGCCGGCGACGACGACCGCACGCTTACGTTCGGCTGCGACTGCGGACATCGCTATGATCTGTCCGAACGGGCGATTGTCGCGCTCGCCCGCGACAGCTCCGATCGCTGGTGAGACACGGATAGGCGCCGCGCTCAGGTATCGGCTGCGAATGTCAGCTCGCCGGCGGATTCGAGCGCCATGTCATAGGTCACTTCACCATTGTGCTCGCCGGCAAACTCGAGGCTGGTGATCTGAAACGGCCCTTGCACGGTGCCGAACGACGGAATCACGATCTGGTAGCCGGCAATGCCGCCCTCAAAGAACGTCTGCCGCATCAGCGCATCGGTCGCGGCATCCTTGAACAAGCCCCGGCCCGACACCGCGGCGCGCTTGACGCCCGCGCCATCGAGCAGTTCGCGCCAGCGGTTGGCGCTTTCAGCGTGCGTGACGTCCACGGTCTCGGCATTGAACGCAAGCCGCCGCGTGCGCAGTCCGCCAACCGTCGAATAGCCCGCGCCGTCGGCGATCTTGATGAGCAGATCCTTGCCCTTTTGAGCCGTCATTGTTGTCCTTTCAGAATGAGTCTTTGAAATTTGATTTGCGCGGCAGCGGCATTCGCCTTGCGCAGCCTGCAGTCGCGCGCGGTGCATGGCTTGTGATTGATCTATGATTGACTCGTATTTGACGCACGAAATGCAGCGCCTTTTGCAGACCCGCCGGCATATAGCGCGCGATCAACAGCGCGTGAGTCAAAACCTCCCGCGCTTGCATGCCGCGCGAACGGCCAATAAGTACGCCGCAGAAGAAGTCTTAACCGCCCAGTAACCCCCGCCCTGTAGCAGGGTCACCGTTCGTGTGACCTCACGTTTGTCGGTGTAGTGGGCCAAGCAGGATTGTACTTATGCGCAAAGGTTTGACAGTTTTGATCGTCGCCGTGCTCGGCGTTTTCGCCGTCAAGTCGGTTATTGGACCCGGCAAGATGAGTTTGGTGCCGACCTACGACCTGCATGTGGCGCAGCCCGTCGACATGAAGAACTTCCCGTCCGACGTCATCCCGCTTCCCTGAGCACGGGCGCTGGCGTCTCGTTGGTGCCAGACGCGAATCTCTTCCCCAAAATCTTACAGCCGCATCACGCCGCGCGGCGCGCCCAGTCGATGACGGTCGCGATCCAGGCGTGCTGCTCGGCCTCGAGCCGCAGCCGGTAGGCAATCCAGCCGCGCTCGCGCAGCCGCATAGAAACGTCGGCCGCGTCCGCTTCCGCAGCCACGGTGAAGCCGGCGCTGACGCGCCCTTTCTGTGTATCGATGAAAACTCGCCGGCGGCGATTTCGCATGTTGCACACCACGGGACTCCGCGCAGGCACAGCCGCACGCAGCGGCGCGGACGTAGAAGTCGCGCGGATGGAAAAATGGCCCACGGCAATGCCTTGGAGCCGGCCAGGTATGTAGGTATGGCCGCCCGAATTCCAAGAGGGCCGGAAATCCAGGGAAATCGACGCGGGATTTGACGCCGCCATTGGAACCCGGGCGAGGTGTCGCAAAGCTGCCGCATCGATCCGGCAGATGTGCCACTGAAACGGGGGCACACGGCTCGCAGGAAAATCCTGCCGGCATCTTGCGGCATCAGCACATGACAGACAATCCGGCACGCGCGCCGCGCGTCCTTATCATCGAGAATGACTTTCTCATCGGCGAGATGCTTCACGACATGGTCGCTGAGCTCGGCTACGCTGTAACCAAGGTCGCGCACGGGCTGCCGTCGGCGCTCAACGAAATCTCCAAGGAGAACTTCGACGGCGCACTGGTGAACATCGGCATCGACGAGCAAAAACACGGCAGCGAGATTGCCGACATCCTGCTCGCGAAGAATATTCCCTTCGGATTCGTGACCGGATACGGCCATGCCCTCGAGCAACGGCATGCGGGAATTCCGCTGCTGCAGAAGCCGTTCAACAGCGAGCAGCTGCGCGTGCTGCTGGAAGCGATCGTCGGGCCGGGCGGAAGCCCGAACCACAATACCTCGCACGCAGCCTGATATCGCCAAAACTGGGTCGAATTGAGCAGCCGATTTCAGGCTGTATCCGGGTCAACAACGACGTCCCGTTTCAGGCCCGGTGAAGGGTCTGTTCGCGCCTTCGGCAAAATTTTCGGAGAAGCGTGGTGGATCGGCAGCCGGTCGCCTTTCCAGGCGCGATTGACGGTTTGCCCGTTGTGACGCGCGCCTGCAGCCGACACGCCCGTCGAACTCGCCGGTGGCGCGATCTCGTGTGCCGCAACCAGGAGACTGGCAATCGCGACAACACAGGGCAGCGAATACAAGGTGACGGTTTTTGCACGCATGGCAGTGTGCAGCTAATGACGTGCTTGGCAGTAATTGGAATCCGACTTAGTCCTTAAGGGAATGTCCGTATGGCAGCCGGGGCACGCGGACGACGTGCAATTCCCGCTCAACCTTCGCCGCGCGCCCGCGATTCATAGTCGCCGGCATGAGATCTGCAATAAAAGGCGCGTTTGAGGACCTTTTTCTTCGGCCCATCCTTTTGCACCGTGACCACCTCGACGCCGATCGGCACCGTTTTCTGGCACTCACGGCATCGGATCTGTTCCGAAAGATAGACCTCATCGACCACCCTCTGGCCCTTGATGGGGATCTTTCCGATCAGTTGACGCATGGGTGTCGCCGCCCGTTTCGCGCATCATACGCGAGTCGGCGGTGGGCGCGCATTGCTTGAACCCATGCTTATTCCGGTTCCGTCACCGCGCGGAAGCGCACCAGCGCGCGATAGGTGCGCCCGTCTGATTCGCGTCGGACGTCGGCCGTGGAAAAACGGAAATTGACCAGGCGGTGGCCGGCCAGCGCGAGCGGCGCATCGTCGAGTGCCTGCAAAAGCGCGCCGGCAATCACATGCGCCTCGCGGTGCCCGCCCTGGCGCGACCAGGCATGCAGCGTCAGCTGATGCTCGAGGGCCGGCTCGCTGCCGGCGGAGAAATCCGCAACGCGCGTTTCGCCGAGCGTGACATAAGGAAACACCGCCTCGCGCGGCGGCTCGTCGTAGATCTTCGGGCCGCCGAGCGCCGCAACTAGCGCGGGATCGGCCGTGAGCGCCGCGTGCACGGCGGCACGCAACGCCGCGGAAGCGGCGGTTGGCATGAGAACCTCTAAATGATGTTGCCGCAGCTCGGGCGAAACGAGCCTAGTGTTGCTCGCGAGCGATGAGCCGCATTTGAATGAATGAACGGATGGACAGAGTCGTCTCATCCGCCCGGATGATGCGTGCGACTTTATTTGCGGTCATAACAGTGAGCGCGTCACCTGGGACTCTTCAGTGATCGCTTCGATCTGCGCTCTGCTTTGCCTTACCTGTTACGCGGCTTGCTGTGCCGCCAGATATGCCATGACCCGCGGAGTTTTCCCGGGACGAAGTACATCGAGCCTTCACAACTCTCAATCCTCCCTCTCCTCGACATCGATCTCGAGAAAGCGCCGGCTAAAACTTTCTCGAACGGCAACGACACGATAGACGCGCGCGCCGTCGCGTAGGCGATGACGCGTGCTGATGTCGCCGCGCGCGCGGATGACGATGCGACGGCGCAGCACGGCACCCAGGCTGTCCGCAGAGATATCGTCACGCGCGGAGACCGGCATCACGTGTGCCCACAGCGTGGCTACCGCCTCGTAAGTGCGGACGATTCCGCCCGTGCCGTCGCCGGTCTCCGCCGGCGCCTCCAGCACCAGCCGGCGGTTGAGCGCGCCGATATCTTTCAACGGCGCGCTCACAGGGGCAGCATCCGGTAGGGCGCGATCAGCGCAGCGGCATTTGACGGCACCGGCGCCACCTCCGCGCCGGCAACGACCGCGCGATTTTCGTTCCAGTGCGCAACCAGCATCCGGATCGCCTGGCGCAGCGGTTCCGGCACATCGCTCGGCCCATCGCCAAAGCCAACGGCGATGTCGAGTTCGATGCCGGCGGCGATGCGCGTCGGCATCGGCAGTGCCCAGGGTATGAAGGAAAATGTCGATGTGCTCAGGTCCGGCACGAAGGCCTGGGCGTCGATCGTGCGTATCTCGCCGTCGAAATCGAAAACGCGCGCGGCGGTAAGCGTCTGCAACGGCGCCGGCCGCACCGCGATACGTCCGTTCGCCGGCCAGCAGTCGAGCACCATGCGCCAACCCTGCGTGATGAGCGCGAGCCCGGTTTGCGTCTCGACATGCAGGCGCGCCGCCGCAATAAATGCCGCGATCAGCGGATCGTCGTCCGCCGTCTCGAGGCGCAGGAAGGCTTTCGCCTCGGCGAGCGACAGCGGCTCGACCGCAGGCGGCGTGAGCAGGATGGATGCCATTGATGATATTCCGAAAATTGCACGCGCACGCGCCAGTTCAGCGGCGGGCTTGGCCCGCCATCCGGAGCGATGAAAACGTCGCGTTGGACTGTGGTGATGGTGTTCCGCCCGGATGGGCGGCCGCGATCAGCCGCCGGCCGGCTCGCCGCCGACATCGCCACGCCGGGCCGAGCGATCGAACTCGTAGACGATGTCGGCGCGACTGTTCTGATCAGCCTGCTCGGCGAGCCGCACGTAGCATTGCGCCAGGTTCGCCCATGCCGCCCGCAGCACCGGGCGTTGTTCCCGGGCAGCGCGGGTGCGCAGATGCGCCGCAAGGGCGCGGTATCGGTCGGCGGGGCTCATCGGTTAATGCCTTGGCGTCGCTTACTCAATCTATGTCTTTCTACACATGATCGAGAACCAAGCAAGTCGCCGACCGTTCCGCTCTTCTCGAAAAATTCCCAACTTTTTGAGCGGTTGTTCAGTGACTTGGTTCGCACCTGTCGTCGGTCCCGGTTCTCCGGCAGCCGGCGCCAGGGTGTGAATTGACAAAGTTCCCCCGCCAAGGCTGATGCACGCCATGTTCCGCGTCCTCGCCGCCGTCGCCCTCCTGCTGCTCGCCACCCCCGCTTCCGCCGTTACCGGCAATGCGCCGCCGGCGGCCGGCTGGGCCGCGCGCGCCATCGTGATGATCGTGGATGCGCGCGAGGATCTGTGCACCGGCACCGCGCTCGCGCCGGACCTTGTGCTCACGGCCGCGCATTGCGTGGTCCGCAACGTCGATTACCAGGTCAGGGCCTACCAGGCCGGCGGCCCCATTCCGGTGCGCGCCATCGTCCGGCATCCGCGGTTCGACTATGCGAGCTATGCCGCAAGCCGCGCCACCGCCGACGTTGCGCTCATCAAGCTCGCGGCGCCGTTGCCCGATGCGGTGATCCCGGCCTCACTGGCGGCGCCGCGGCGCGTCGCGCCCGGCGAAACGCTCACTATTGCCGGCTTCGGCGTCACCCTGGCGGGAACCGCGCGCGGGCTTGGCCAGCCGCGCATGGCGACGCTGACCGTCACCGGCAAGCCGGGTTCCCTGCAGATCCGCCTTTACGACGTCGCCACCCGCAACCAGCGCATCGGCCTCGGCGGCTGCACCGGCGATTCCGGCGCGCCCGCTTATGACGGCGAAGGGCCGCTGGTGATCGGCGTGGTGAGCTGGTCGACCGCGCCCGGCGACGAAACAGGCTGCGGCGGCCTCACCGGCATCACGCCGCTTCTGAGCTATCGCGACTGGATCGTCGATACCGCGCGCAATCTCAATTCGCCGCTTGCGCCCTAGGCCTCGCCGCTTTGCGTAATCAGCGGACGTTTATTCGATGACTTCATCTGCGCGACCAATGATTGGCGTCGGGATGTCTAGTCCCAGTGCCTTTGCAGTCTTTAGATTGATGATCAACTCGACCTTGGTGGACTGTTGGACCGGTAACTCGGCCGGATTCTCACCATTGAGAACACGGCCGGTGTAGATGCCGACCTGACGAAATGGCTCCGTCGAACTTCCGCCGTAGCTCAACAAGCCGCCCGCCGTCGCAAATGCACGATATTGATAAATTGCTGGCATCGCATGCCGGATGGCCAGTGCGGCGAGTTCTTCGCTCCCGCTATTGAACAATGGATCGGTGCCGATCACGAGTGCGCCGGCTCGCAACTTGCCAAGGTGCATGAAAACCGAAGCGAACTCGCTTTCACGGCTTGCATCCAGGATATGAAGCTGTATCCCCAACTTTCCTGCGGCCGCTTGGACGTCCTTCGATAACACCTTGGCGGTCGGCCCCGTCGGATTGACGAGCAAGCCAAATATCTTCGCCGACGGGATGACTTGATGCAGTAGCTCGAGCCGCTTTGCACCAAGTTCGACATTCAACAGGCTTACACCCGTGAGATTCCCGCCCGGTCGATTGAGACTTGCGACAAGCCCGTTTGAAACGGGATCCCCTCCCGCCTCGAAAACGATCGGTATTTTGGTTGTCGCCGCCTTTGCAGCGATAGCTGCAATGGTGGTGATGGCCACGATCACATCCACGCGACGGCTGACGAGTTCGGCAGCGATCCCCGGCAATCTATCGTACTGGCTGTCAGCCCACCGCGATTCAATCGTCAGGTTTCGGCCTTCAACGTAACCTGTCTCACTCAGTCCCTGCTGGATAAACGCCACCCGGGTTGCGTACGAATCGGCAGTCGTGCTCCCCATGAGCCCTACGACCGGGGTCTTGGATCGCTGCGCGTGGGCTATGAGCGGCCACGTCGTCGCCGCGCCACCGAAAAGCGTGATGAAATCGCGTCGTCGCATTCCGCCCCCGAGAGTGACGACAACCGGCATATCATGGTGCAGTGCGCGGGACGAGCCGGCCCGACGTGCGAATATACCGAAGTTGTTGTTTCGATTTACGTCAGGCGGTGGCACCGGTATCAGCCATGGCGACCGGCGCAAGGGGCGCGACAACGTCCGCCTCGATCCGCCTGTCAATTTCGGCAATGACGCGACGCGAGAACGGGCCGAGGTGCAGATACATCGCCATCAGTTTGACGATGATCCGCGTCGCGTCCGGATTCTCGCGTGCGCAGGTCACGAGCACCCGCATGAACGGCTCACGCGCCTCGGGCAACGCGGTAACAATGCGATGCATCATTTGCATTGCGCTAGCCTTGCCGCGCAGGTCGGCAGCCGCCGGCAAATCGCGGCGCGACTTCGATCGGTCGAGCAGAGAGGCCAGCCTTTGCAGACGCGCGGCATAGGCTTCCGGCGCATAGATTGTCTGCAACACCCTTTTGTAATCTCTCAACACATCCCGCAGGGGCCGCAAAGTGTCAAAGTTGAGTCCGGTCGTGCATTGATCGCCACCGGTCGTGGCCGCAACGTCATGGTTTGGGTGCAGTCGGCCCTCTTTGACAAGGCGACGAGTCAACTGGGTATTCGGAAGCGCATAAAGGAGTCCCACCATTGCAACGGGAATAGCCGAAAGCTCGATGAACTCCGCAAGCGACTCGCCCACGTCGGTCTTCTCATTATCGAAGCCAATAATGAAGCCTCCCGTGACGAACATGCCCGCCCGATAAATTTTGTGAATGCTGTCAACCAGATTTCGCCGCGTATTCTGCTTTTTCTTCATCAGCACCAAAGTGGCAGGGTCGGGACTTTCGATGCCGACGAATACACCAAAGAAACCTGCGTCCCGCATCATGCGCAGAAGTTCGTCATCATCCGACAGATTGACCGATGCTTCGGTAGAGAACTCGAACGGGTAATCATGCTCCTCCTGCCAGGCTTTCAGGTGGGGCAGGAACAGCTTCAACGCCTTCTTGTTGCCGATCAAGTTGTCGTCGACGAAGTCGACATGCCCCCGGTGGCCCAGCGCATAAAGCCGGTCCAATTCGGCGAGTATCTGGGGCGTGGCCTTGGTGCGCGGCACACGCCCGTACAGTTCGATGATGTCGCAGAACTCGCAAGTGAATGGACAACCGCGCGAATACTGCACGCCGACATAAAGGTAGTTTTCGAACTTGATCAGATCGAACCGCGGTATCGGACTCGTCGTCACATCGGCCTGGAACTTGGGGGCTGTGAATGTGCCCGTTCGCGTTCCGGCATCCCAGGCAGCGATGAACTCGGTGAGAATGCCCTCGGCCTCTCCCAGCACCCGGAAATCGGCCCGCTCGTAGATGTGCGGACTTGATGTCGGGTCGGGACCGCCAACGACAACCGGCAGCTTACGCCGGCGACAGAGCTCGATCAGCGCAAGGCTATCGGCCTGCTGTGGAAGCATGCCGCCCGTCATGACCATGTCTGCCCAACCGAGGTCGGTTTCCGTCAGATCCTCGGTATTGCGGTCAACGAACCGCACCTCCCAGTGCGGTGGCAGCATCGCGGCGACGGTAATGAGGCCGAGTGGCGCGGCCGGGTAACGAGCGCCCATGAGCTCGCACGCTTCCGCGAAATTCCAGAATGTTTCCGAAACGAACCGCGGATAAACCAAAAGCACGCGGCAGGTATGCTTGGACCCCATCACACTCCCCAGGCGATCTCCGTATGATGAAATCTAGCAGATCAGCGTGAGTTGCCCTAACTTTGTTGTCATTGACCCGGGGTTTCTCGCAAATTGGGCGAAATTCGGTGCAGTTCCGGTCCCCGGATGACGAGATTGCAGGATGACCAAACAATATCTCGAGGATTTCGCGGCAGGCCAGGTCTACAGGTCCAACCGGCTGCAGGTGGACAAAGGACAGATTCTGGCATTCGCGTCGCAATTCGATCCGCAGCCTTACCACCTTGATGAGGAGGCAGCCCGCAAATCGGTTTTTAAAGGGCTTGCCGCAAGTGGATGGCATACAGCCGCGGTGACCATGCGCCTGTTGGTGGAGAGCGAATTCCAGCCTGCTGACGGCATTCTCGGCGTGGGCCTGGAAGAACTGAGTTGGCCGCGCCCGGTTCGTCCAGGCGATGAGTTACACGTGGAGAGCGAAGTGCTCGAGGTTCGGCCATCCAAATTGCGAGCTGATCGGGGCGTCATCAGACTGTGAACCACGACGCTCAATCAGAATGACCAGCCGGTGCAAATTTTCACAGGTAACCTGCTCGTGCCGCGCAGGCCGGGCTAACTTTTGCCCCGCTGCGGTCGCAGCTAACCGGTCAGCTTCAAACCGATGGCCGTGTGCATATCCTGGATCATGCTCACAAGGGCCCGCGTGTAGGCGCCGTCGTAAAGCGACGAGTCGAGGGACGACCCCAATGCGAGAAGTCCGATGATCCAGGTGAGCATCCGCATCGGGGCAAGGATGCCGGACAATTCTTAATGAAAATCACAATGTCAAAATTTACAGCGTGGACGCTCATTTAGCTGGCGCATAAACGCGACGTAAAAAAGGCTCCGGAAGCCGCAGCCTCCGGAGCCGTTCCACCCATATTGAACCTACGCTACGCGGTACTCGCTACAATTCGAGTGCCTTACCAGCAACGGCGGACCTTGCGGACGTATCCGTTGAAGTTCTCGCGCACGACGCGGCAATGACGGCGATAGGTGTAACCGTCATCGTAGGCGTAACTGCGATAACGGGGGCCGTAATCATAACCGTCGTAATAGCCGTAGCCCGGGCCAACGCCGACACCGACGCCAACCGGACCCGCGCCGATCCAAACACCCTGCGCGCTTGCCGGCACCGACAATGCGACGCCCGCCGCAGCCAGGATTCCGATTGCAAGCTTTCTCATTGCGAACCTCCCATGGTTGCTGCACGGACGGAAACGCACGGGCGCATGGGGCGTTCCGGCATGATTGTGATCGCCGTCACAAACAGGCGTTTTTTCCCGCGCTTCGCCGTCACTTGAACGATTTGTGAGCAGAGTTCCGCAAGGTTTCGGCTGTGTTCCGCATGGCTGACGAAAAGTAAACAACGGCGTGGCAATACCTCCTGAACTTTTCGCATTTTTTAATGGAGCGGCGATACGGTCCGCCCCGCTAGTGGGAGAATTCCATGTCCAGGTCCACGTCCAGGATTGTCGCCTTTCTCAAGGACGAGTCGGGCGCCACCGCGATCGAGTACGGCCTGATGGCGGCCGGCATTTCGGTGGTCATCCTCGCAACGCTCAACACCGTCGGCTCCAAGCTCAATTCCAAGTTCGAAGAGATATCCGGTTTGCTGAAATAAGAAAAAATTCGAGGGCCGACTTAAGGCCGACTTGCCGGAAGCCGCCGTTACGGCGGTTTTCTTTTTGCGTCTTCGCCACAAAACGCAAATTCGGATATGCGATTGGCCGGGCGCGCTTGCCTAACGCCGGTAACCGGATTCCGGCGCATTCGAGCGGCCCAGGAAGGTACCATTTAAGGGGGTGACGCTAGCTTCCCGGTGCATAGGTGCACCTGGAGTGACCAGATGTCGAAACTTGTCGCGTTTCTAAAGGATGAGACGGCCGCAACGGCGATCGAGTACGGCCTCATCGCGGCCGGCATTTCGGTGGTGATCATTACGAGCGTCAACGCCATTGGATCGAAGCTCAACACCACGTTCCAGCTGATTTCAGACTCCCTGAAGTAAATATTGCCAGTACTGGTATGCGGAAGCCGCC
>DATBTA010000014.1:0-18284 GCA_036559505.1 Pseudolabrys sp.
AGCCGCTGGCGTGAAATTCGCCGATCGAATGGCGCGCGCTCTCGGTGCTGCGGGATTCGCCGTCGTCTCCGGTCTCGCACGCGGCATCGACGCGGCAGCACACCGCGCCAGCCTGCAAACCGGCACGATCGCCGTTCTCGCCGGCGGCCATGACTGTATCTATCCGGCCGAGCACGTTGAATTGGTCGAGACTCTCGTGGCCGACGGCGCCGCTATTTCGGAGATGCCGCTTGGGTGGGAACCGCGTGCCCACGACTTTCCGCGCCGTAACCGGTTGATTTCCGGCCTTTCGATCGGCGTCATCATCGTGGAGGCCGCGCGGCGGTCGGGCTCTCTGATTACGGCCCGATTGGCCGGAGAACAGGGCCGCGAGGTCTTTGCGGTGCCTGGCTCTCCCCTTGACCCGCGCTGTGAAGGAACAAACGGATTGCTCAAGCAGGGAGCTATTCCGGTGACCGAAGCCTCTGACGTGATCGCTGCCATTGAGCCGATCCTCGGGCGCCGCATCCAATTGACCGAAGTACGGGAGCCTACGCAGGACACGCTGCAGAAAAACTCCGAGCCTGGCGCCGGTGACCGCAACCGGATCGTTTCACTTCTCGGGCCGACGCCTGTCTCGATCGATGACCTGGTGCGTCTTGCGCAGACGACACCAGCGATCGTACGCGCTGCCTTGCTGGAGCTCGAAATCGCAGGGCGGATTGAACGTCATGGCGCGGGGTTGGTGTCATTGCTGTAACGTGCGATACCCCAATCGTCATGTTGATCCGATTTTACCTGGTCGTTGCGGTCATAGTGATGGTCTTGGCGACGCCATCGCGCGGCCAGGAACAACCCGTTTCGGCTTTTCTCGCCGCGCTGTGGACCGATGCGCAGGCAAAGGGCATCAGCCGCGCGACCTTCGATACCGCCATGAAAGGGTTCGCCCCCGATCAACGGGTGATCGCCGCGACCCGGCGCCAGCCGGAATACGGTAAACCCGTCGGCGACTATGTGAATGCCATCGTGTCAAAACGACGCATTGCGGACGCACAGCTCAAGGGCCGCGAATGGGCAAAGACGTTCGATGCAGTCGAAAAAAAGTTTCAGGTCGAACGCTGGGTACTGCTTGCCTTGTGGGGCATGGAATCGGACTTCGGATCAGAAAAAGATCGTTGGGACGTGTTCCGGTCGCTCGCCACCCTCGCCTATGTGAAATACCGCGATCCCTATTTTCGCAACGAACTTTTCGTGGCGATGCTCATCATGCAGAACAACCACATCGCGCGCGACAAGATGGTCAGCTCATGGGCCGGCGCGATGGGCCAGACCCAGTTCATGCCGTCGAACTTCGTCGACTATGCGATCGATTTTTCCGGCGACGGACGGGCGGACATCTGGGGCAACGTGCCGGATGTGCTTGCATCGACCGCCAACTACCTGCGCAAGTGGAAATGGAATCCGGCGCTTCCCTGGGGTTTCGAAGTTCTCGTACCGGACGGATTCGACTACATGCGCAGCCGCGCGAGTTTTGCGGAATGGCGAGCGCTCGGGGTGCGCCGAGCCGACGGCAAGGCGTTCCCTAACTCCGGACAGGGCATCCTCTTCTTTCCCAGTGGCGCCGGCGGCCCGGGCTTCATCGTCACGGAAAATTTCGATGTGCTCAAGGAGTACAACAACTCCGATGCTTACGCGGTCGCCGTCGGCCATCTCGCCGACCGAATCCAGGGCGGCGATCTGATCAAGACGCCCTGGCCCAAGGACGATCGCCAGCTCTCGCGCGACGCCCGTGTTGCCTTGCAGAAGAGGCTGGCGGCACTCGGCTACAAAGTGAAAGAGTTTGAGGGCCACATCGATTTCGATTTACGCGACAACGTTCGCGTCGAGCAAAAGAAGCTGGGGATGGTCCCGGACGGAAATCCGACGCCTGCGTTGCTCGAAAAACTCGGGGTCTCCCCTCGGCTCTAGTTTTCAGCAGCACGCGGGCCGCTCTTGAAGCTGGTGTTCAAATCTTGGTACAATTTATGGTTGTGGTCTCTTTCGTGCCCTATTTCGCTGGTCTGACACGCGTTCTTAACCCGCGTATTTGACAGTAGGGGCCACCTTCCCCATGTTCCGGGCCAAACATGCGGTCGATTCCGCCTTGATTCTCAACGGGCCTGGCGGCTAACCCATTGGATTTTCATGAATGTTGTCGTAGTCGAGTCGCCGTCCAAGGCGAAGACGATCAATAAGTACCTCGGCCCCGGCTACGAGGTTCTTGCCTCATTTGGTCACATCCGCGACCTGCCCCCCAAGGATGGCTCCGTCGACCCGGACAACAATTTCCACATGCTTTGGGAGGTCGACGCCAGGTCGAACCAGCGGATCAACGATATCGCGCGGGCGCTCAAGGGCGCCGACAAGCTGATCCTCGCCACCGATCCGGATCGCGAAGGCGAAGCAATCTCCTGGCACGTGCTCGAGGTGCTGAAGGAAAAGAAGGCGCTCAAGGACCAGAAGATCGAGCGCGTCGTGTTCAATGCAATCACCAAGCAGGCAGTGATCGATGCGATGAAGCATCCGCGGATGATCGATGCCGCATTGGTCGATGCCTATCTCGCGCGCCGTGCGCTCGACTATCTCGTTGGCTTCACCCTTTCACCGGTGCTGTGGCGAAAGCTGCCGGGTGCGCGCTCTGCCGGACGCGTGCAGTCGGTCGCGCTTCGGCTTGTTTGCGATCGCGAACTCGAAATCGAGAAGTTTGTTGCGAAGGAGTACTGGTCAATCCTCGCCAAGCTCGCGACGCCGCGCAACGAGGTATTCGAAGCGCGTCTGGTCGGCGCGGACGGACAGAAGATCCAGCGTCTCGACATCAGCTCGGGCGCCGAAGCGGAAGCGTTCACCCGGGACCTCGAGAACGCCACCTTCAAGGTGACGTCAGTCGAGGCAAAGCCCGCACGGCGTAACCCGCCGCCGCCCTTTACCACCTCGACCATGCAGCAGGAGGCGAGCCGAAAGCTCGGCTTTGCGCCGGCAGTAGCCATGCGTCTTGCCCAACGGCTCTACGAAGGCGTGGAAATCGACGGCGAAGCGACCGGCTTGATTACGTATATGCGTACTGACGGCATCGACATGGCGCCGGAGGCCATTGCGGACATCCGCGCGATGCTTGGTAGCAATTATGGCAAGGAATACGTCCCTGCGTCGCCGCGCGAGTACCACAACAAATCCAAGAACGCGCAGGAGGCGCACGAAGCGGTGCGCCCGACCAGCGCGAGCCGCACGCCTGCGGAGGTCGCGAAATATGTCGATCGCGATCAGGCGCGGCTCTACGAATTGATTTGGAACCGCGCGGTCGCGAGCCAAATGGAATCGGCCGAGCTCGAGCGCACCACGGTCGACATTGTTGCGAAAGCGGGCTCACGCAACATCGAACTTCGCGCCTCAGGTCAGGTTGTGAAATTCGACGGCTTCCTGACGCTCTACCAGGAAGGCCAGGACGAGACGCCGGATGACGACGAGTCGCGGCGTCTGCCTTCGATGTCGGAAGGCGAAACGCTCAGCAAGCAGGCGATCGAGTCTTCGCAGCACTTCACTGAGCCGCCGCCGCGGTTCTCGGAAGCGGCGCTGGTCAAGCGGATGGAAGAGCTCGGCATCGGCCGGCCCTCCACTTATGCCTCCGTCCTCCAGGTGCTGCAGGATCGCGGCTATGTGCGGATCGACAAGAAACGGCTCATTCCGGAAGACAAAGGTCGCGTCGTCGTCGCCTTTCTTGAAAGCTTCTTCGCGCGCTACGTCGAATACGACTTCACAGCCAGCCTCGAGGAAAAACTCGACGAGATTTCGGCGGGCAACATTGACTGGCGTGCCGTGCTCGCCGAGTTCTGGTCGGATTTCGTTGGCGCCGTCAACGACATCAAGGAAGTGCGCAATCGCGTCGTACTCGACGCGCTTAACGATCTCCTTGAGCCGCATATTTTCCCCGAGCGAACGGATGGCAAGCCACGCCGGCATTGCCCGCAATGCGAGACCGGCCAGCTCTCGCTGAAGACCGGTCGCTTCGGCGCTTTCGTCGGCTGCTCGAACTATCCGGACTGCAATTTCACGCGCCAAATCACGCCGAGTGCCGACGGGATCCAGGGCAAGAAGGTCCTGGGTGAAGACCCTGCCACCGGGTTGGAAGTCACTCTGCGCGGGGGCCGTTACGGGCCCTACCTGCAGCTTGGCGAGCAGATCAAGCCACCGAAGCCGAAAAGGGGCGAGAAGAAGCCCGAGGTTGAGAAGCCCAAGCGCGCCGGCATTCCGAAAGGCGTGTCACCGGATGATGTCGATCTGGAGAAGGCACTCGGCCTCCTGGCGCTGCCGCGTGAAATCGGACTGTCACCCGAAGATGGTGAGCCGATCGTTGCCGGCATTGGACGCTTCGGCTCTTACGTGAAGCACGGCAAGACTTACGCCAACCTCGAAGACGGCGACGATGTCCTGACGATCGGCCTCAATCGCGCCGTCACATTGATCGCCGAGAAGAAGGCCAACCCCAAGAAGGGACGCCGGTTCGGCGCCGATCCGGGCAAGGTCTTGGGCGAGCATCCCGACCAGGGCGGTCCGGTTGTCGTCAAGAATGGTCGCTATGGACCATACGTGAGCCACAACGGTATCAACGCGACGATCACCGGTGACAAAACACCGGAGACAATCACACTCACCGAGGCCGTTGTTTTGTTGGACGCTCGCGCCGACCAGCTCAGCTCTCAGCCGCGGCGTGCAGCCGGCCGCAAAAAGGCCGGCGAGCCATCGGAGGCCCCGAAGGGCCGCAAGAAAAAGACGGCGGAACCGGCAGACAAGGCCGAAAAATCAGCCAAGCCGCGCAAGAAGCCGGCAAAGAAGGCCGCAAAATTCACCGCCGCTGAATAGCTGGCGAACACCGGCTTGCCTGACTACATTTAATATAACAGCGCCGTTTTGGCGCAGGACTGTCTATTTTGAATAAGAAATCCAAACGAACACCCTCCCTCCCTTCCAAAGCCGAGATACTCGCCTTCATCGGCAACCAGCCCGGAAAAGTCGGTACCCGCGAGATTGCGCGTGCGTTCGGACTGAAAAACGCTCTACGCGCGGATCTTAAACGCCTGCTGCGCGATATGGCCGACGAGGGCTCCGTCGAGAAACGACGGAAGAAACTGCATCATCCGGGTGCCCTGCCCTCGACCGTGCTCGCAGATGTGACGGCGCGCGACAGCGACGGCGATCTGATCGCAACGCCCGACGAATGGGACGAGGACGCGCATGGACCCGCGCCCAAGATCCGTATCTCTGTTCCACGCAAATCGCGACCTGGCGAAGCCGCCGGTCTCGGCGACCGCGTGCTGATCCGCGTCGATGAGACGGAGGAAGACGACGGAATTCGCCATCGTGGCCGCGTCATTAAAATCATCGATCATCCCAAGCACCGCGTGCTGGGGATTTTCCGAACGATTGCGCACGGCGGCGGTCGACTTGAGCCGGTCGACAAGAAAATGCTTGGCAAGGAACTCACAATACCAGCGGGCGCCACCGGCGATGCCGCGGACGGCGACTTGGTTGCCGTCGAAACGTCGCGCGCGCGGCGCTTGGGCTTACCGACGGGCCGCGTTGTGGAACGGCTGGGATCGCTCAAGAGCGAGCGCGCCGTCAGCCTCATCGCCATTCACGCGCACGGCATCCCGTCCGTCTTCCGACGTGAGACACAACAGGAGGCCGATGCCGCGACACCGGCGACACTCGCCGGTCGCGAGGACTGGAGGCACGTTCCGCTCGTCACAATCGATCCGCCTGATGCCAAGGATCACGACGATGCGGTGCAGGCCGAGCCCGACACGGCCCCAAACAATCATGGCGGATTTATCGTCAACGTGGCCATTGCTGACGTCGCTTACTATGTACGGCCGGGCTCGGCTCTCGACCGCGAGGCGCTCACCCGCGGCAATTCGGTCTACTTTCCCGACCGTGTGGTGCCGATGTTGCCGGAGCGGATATCGAACGATCTCTGCTCGTTGCGCCCACATGAAGACCGCGCGGCACTGGCAGTTCGGATGGTGATCGGCGCCGACGGCCGCAAGCGATCGCACACGTTCCATCGGATCATGATGCGTTCGGCGGCACGCCTGTCCTACCAGCAGGCACAATTGGCAATCGGCGGCCGCATTGATGAGGACACGCAGCCGCTTGTCGAACCGGTTCTCCGCCCTCTCTATGCCGCTTACGAAACAATGACGCGTGCGCGTGCCGAACGGCAGCCACTCGACCTCGATCTCCCCGAACGCAAGATCCTTCTCAAGGCCGACGGCACCGTCGACCGCGTAATCACGCCGGAGCGCCTAGAGGCGCATCGCCTGATCGAAGAGTTCATGATCCTGGCGAACGTCGCCGCCGCCGAAACCCTGGAGCGCGCGCGGGTCCCGCTCATCTACCGCGTGCACGACGAGCCGGGCATCGAAAAGGTGCAGGCGCTGCACGAATTCCTTGCCACGCTCGATATCCCTTTCGCAAAAGGCGGCGTGCTCAGGCCCGAAGCGTTCAATCGGATCCTGGCGCGCGTGAAGGGCCGTGACGCGGAGCAACTCGTCAACGAAGTGGTTTTGCGTACACAGGCCCAGGCCGAATATTCCGCCGAGAATTATGGACACTTCGGACTGAATCTGCGCCGCTACGCGCATTTCACGTCGCCGATCCGCCGCTTTGCAGACCTGATTGTGCATCGCGGGCTGATACGCGCGCTCAAGCTCGGCCATGACGGTTTGCCCGACGGAGTGGAGCAGAAAGCCCTGGCGGAGATCGCCGCCCAGATTTCCGCCACGGAGCGGCGCGCGATGGTGGCCGAACGGGAGACCAACGACCGGCTGATCGCACATTTTCTCGTCGATCGTATCGGCGCGACCTTCGAAGGCCGCATCTCCGGCGTTACGCGGGCAGGTCTTTTCGTGAAACTGCGCGAAACCGGCGCCGATGGGTTCGTCCCCGCCCGCACGATCGGTGACGAATATTTCCGATACGATGAAACAGGCCACGCCATGGTTGGCTCGCGTTCCGGCGAAACCTTCAGGCTGGGCGACCCCGTAACAGTAAAACTGGTCGAAGCAGCGCCGGTCGCGGGCGCACTGCGCTTCGAACTTCTTTCGGAAGGCCGCTCTGGCCGGCCGCTCCCCCGACCGAAACACGAGCGACATTATCGTCGCCCGCACGGCAAGCAACGGAATGCGCGATGACACAGGACCTCGGAAAACTCTGGGCCGAGCGGATGACAAAGTCGGAGCGCGACCAGTCGTTCCCCGATAGCGAGCCGCGCGATGCAGCAACACTGATGCTAATCGACCGGTCCGGTGCGAAGCCGAAGGTCCTTCTGGGTCGCCGGCATGCCGGTCATAAATTCATGCCGGGAAAGTTCGTTTTTCCGGGCGGCAGGATCGAGCCGCTCGACCGAAAGATGCCCGCGATCAGTGAGTTGCATCCGGATGCTCAGAAAAAACTTCTGGAGAGAGTGGCGGAGCAGAATACCGATTTTGCGCGCGCTTTCGCGCTGGCCGCTGTACGTGAGACGGCCGAGGAGACCGGCCTCCTGCTGGGCGTCAAACGTGACCGTGCGCCGGAAGTCCCAGGCGAGATCTGGACCGAATTTGCGAAGGCGAGCGTTCACCCCGACCTGGGCCAAATTCATTTCATCGCGCGCGCGGTTACGCCGCCACGACGGCCTCGTCGCTTCGATACGCGCTTTTTGACGGCGGACGCCTCCGCCGTTGCGCACACGATAGAGGGCGTGGTTGGCCCCGACTCCGAACTGGTTGAACTCGTCTGGGTGCCGATTGAGGAAGCCACCCACCTGGACATGCCAACGATCACCGGCATCATTCTCGAAGAATTGCTGGCCCGCGTGGAGGCCGGCATGGGACATGGCTTGCCGGTCCCCTACTACTATATGATCGATCAGCAATTCTTTCGGGAACTGCTGTAAACGCCGCAAAAGCGGCGCTTTTCTTGACTTTTTGCGCTTCGGCGCTAGTTTCCGCGCCAACGCAGCCATCGCAGCTCATTTTAAAAGGTAAATTCCATGGCTAAGGCCATCAGTCTCAAGATCAAACTCGTTTCAAGCGCCGGCACGGGCCACTACTACGTGACGCGCAAGAATTCGCGCACGCAGACCGACAAGATGAAAAAGAAAAAGTACGACCCGATTGCCAAGAAGCACGTCGAGTACTCCGAATCCAAAATCAAGTAGTCGCGGGAGCAGTCTGATGCTTCGCACGGTCTTTGCGGCTCTGCTGCTGATCCCGCTCGCCTGTCTGCCCGCCGGTGCAGCCGAAAAGCACAAGCTCGCGCTGCAGATCAGCGATAACGATCCGGCGAAAATGAATGCAGTCCTCAACGTGGCCGCAAACGTGTCGAAGTACTATTCGGACAAAGGCGAAGAGATCGATATTCAGATCGTCGCCTTCAATGCCGGTCTTCACATGTTGCGTGACGACACCTCGCCGGTGAAGCCGCGGCTGAAGTCGTTCAAGCAAGGCATGCCCAACGTGTCGTTCATGGCCTGCGAGAACACACTCGAGGCGATGACGCGCAACGAAGGCAAGGAACCGCCGCTCGTCGAGAATGCCGAGCGCGTCAAGGCGGGAGTCGTCACCCTGATCGAGCTCGGCGAAAAGGGTTGGACGATCGTCCGCCCCTGAGCGCCACGAAATTTTCGCAGTGGTGGCCGGCCGGAAGCGGCGGCATGAGGAGGCCACTCGCCCCGCTCCCGAGCCGACCGAACCCCACGGACCCAGGAGATGCGGCGGACCTGAGCACTCCGCAGGGTGTCGAAGCTTGCTTGCAATCCGACGCGAGACTCACGAGCCGCGACGCAAGGGTAGACCAGCCTCCCTCGCCTACCAACCAAGCCGGTAAGACGCTGGGATTGCGCAGATAACCGCTCGTTGAAGACTGTGGATAACTCGCGCGGCAGTCAGGGGGAAACAGCCTTCGTCAGGCGGGGCCCAGAAAATGACGAATGGTCTCGATGAATTTCCCGACCGAGATCGGCTTTGACAAATAGGCCTCGCACCCGCCTTCGCGTATGCGCTCTTCGTCGCCCTTCATGGCAAACGCCGTCACGGCCACGACGGGAATTGGTTTGAGTTCGGGATCATCCTTGAGCCATTTGGTGACCTCCAGGCCGGACACCTCCGGCAACTGGATATCCATCAAGATCAGGTCGGGCTTGTGCTTGCGGGCGAGATCGAGCGCCTCGATGCCGTTGCGCGTTCCTACAGTCTGGTAACCGTGGGCCTCCAGGAGATCGTGAAAGAGCTTCATGTTGAGCTCGTTGTCTTCCACGATCAGGACGGTCTTCGGCATTCTTTTTTCCGTCCTTTTGCGCCCGGCCATAGTCGGGCATCATCGGCAAGCTAGTGCCGATTTCTTACGGAAAGGCAAATTGGCCGGTGAAACAGGGCGCCCGATTCGCGCGTAAAGAGGCCGAAGCGCTTGCGATTCAGGCCCTTACATTTATAGCCGGCGACGGCGAGCGGCTTGGCCGGTTCCTTGCGGTCACCGGCATTGGGCCAACCGAGATTCGCGCCGCGGCGCGTGAGCCGGGATTCCTCGGCGGCGTCCTTGACTATGTCGCGTCCGATGAGAGGCTGATCGCCGATTTTGCATCCGAGGCGGGCCTTGATCCCGCCGACGTCGAGCGCGGCCGCGCAATGCTCGCGGGCAGTCCTTGGGAACGGGACGTGCCATGAGCTTCTGCCGCGATTGTCTCAGCGACGCGCCGGACAGTGCGGCTCGGTGCGCGGCATGCCGTTCGCCGCGACTAGTCCGCCATCCCGAGCTTCACAGCCTGACGATCGCGCACGTCGACTGCGATGCGTTCTATGCAACCATCGAGAAGCGCGACAATCCCGATATTGCCGACAAGCCGGTCGTCGTCGGGGGAGGAAAGCGTGGCGTCGTCGCCGCGGCGTGCTACGTGGCCCGCACTTACGGCATTCATTCGGCAATGCCGATGTTCGAAGCCAAACGACGATGCCCCGATGCCATCGTCATTAGACCAAACATGGCAAAATATGTTCAGGTTGGCCGCGAAGTTCGCAGAGCGATGTTTGCTCTGACGCCGCTCGTTGAACCGCTGTCGATCGACGAAGCCTTTCTCGACCTGAGCGGCACCGAGCGCCTGCATGGCAAAAGCGCCGCCAAAGCCCTGGCGGCCTTCGCGACGCAAGTCGAGCGCGACCTGGGAATCACGGTTTCGATAGGGCTGTCCGCCAACAAGTTTCTCGCCAAGATTGCCTCAGATCTCGACAAGCCGCGCGGCTTTGCCGTACTTGGTGCCACAGAAGCGGTTTCATTTCTGGCCAGCAGGCCAGTCGGTTTCATCTACGGTGTTGGTGCGGTCAGCGCGGCAAAACTTGCAGCCGACGGTTTCCGGACCATTGCTGACCTGCAGCGTGCCGACGAGCACGATCTCATGCGGCGCTATGGCGAGGAGGGTTTGCGACTCTGGCGGCTTGCGCGCGGCATTGATAAGCGCTCGGTCAATCCGGAGCGCGACACCAAGAGCATTTCTGCCGAGACAACCTTCAACCACGACATCGGCGAATTTCGTCCACTCGAGCAATGTCTTTGGGAACTTACGGAGCGCGTGTCGGCCCGCCTAAAGGCGAACGCGCTTGCCGGTTCAACTGTAACGCTCAAGCTCAAAAGCGCCGATTTCAAGATCCGCACGCGAGCGCGCGCGCTCGGCGCGCCGACGCAACTTGCATCACGGATATTTGCGGCCGGCCGCGATCTGCTCAAGCACGAGGTGGGTGCCACGCGTTTCCGTCTTATCGGCATCGGCGTCAGCAATCTGGAAGACGCCATAGGCGACGATCTCGCCGATCTGATCGATCGGCGCGCCGCCGATGCTGAACACGCGGTCGACAGACTGCGCTCAAAATTCGGACGCGACGCGGTGGTGAAGGGTTTGGCGCTCGACGACAACTAGTCGCGCGATCATGGACAAGGTTTTGAATTCTTCATTTCGAGCGACGTCATCTCGCCGCTAATGGTGAAGTCGGTGTAATCGAGGGTGAGAGACCGCGAAATCCCGTTCTCGTAGAGCTCAAACGAAATCGAATAGACGGGGGTCTCCTCCCCGCTTTGCTCGGATTTCTTTTCCGACTTATCGAAGTAGCTGATGGTCACTGGCCAACGCGCGAGCTTTGCAAGCGCCGGAATCTTTGCACTGGCATCGTCGGGCGCTTTATCGCCCGGCTCGATCTTGTGACCGATAACCGTCAGCGTGTTGTAGAGTTTCTCGCCGCTTTCCGAGCCATCGTATACTGGAAATTCGAGGACCGATTTACCTTCACGCGCCGCGGCAATAATCCGTCGCATATGCTCGGTTGGAAAGACTGCCGTATTCGGCACCGTGAAGTTGCTTTCTTTCGGTTTAGTCAGGCTGACGGCTACGTCCTCACCATTCCGATCAGCGTGCCCGTCAACGATATCGGTGCGTTTCTCGTTGAACAGATTTTCTGAATTGAAGCGAAATTTCTTGCCGTCGCCGTCCTCCCAGGTGGTCGATCGCAGGTCGCTTAACGCGGCCTTACCCTCTCCTGAATCGAGCTCGGACACCTGCCGGAACTGCAGTTGGTAACCCTCACAGGCACTACCGGAAAAATCATACAGAATTCGACCGCGCACCCCCTCAATACCGCGACTCCCGCGTGACTTGGCCAGTTTGAGGTCGTAAATCGCCCTGTGCGGAGCGAGTAAGACGCGATCAGCAGGCGGCGCTGCCGCTACGGGCTGGCCGGCCGCCACGACAGTCCAACAAGACCCCAGAATGAGCGCACGTCTCGTGCCGACCGGGATGCTCATTGTTGCAAACCTTTTCCTTGGGCCAAAGCGGCAGGAAGACGAGCAAGATGCATGATCTGGGCAAGATAGAGGCGCCAGCCGATTCCGCCAAATCAACCGCTCCCAGGCTTGCGCCGAAGTACCCAATTGGCGAAGGATCGCATGGAATCGTGCGTCGCGGAGGGCAGCATGTCTGGTTCAATTGAGAAGAAACTCGCTATTCTGGGTATCAGCCTGCCTACACCGGCGACCCCGATTGCCAATTATGTGCCGTTCGTTCGCAGCGGGACCATGCTCGTCGTATCCGGTCAGCTTTGCTTTGGTGCCGACGGCAATCTGGTGGCGAAAGGCCAGCTAGGCGGCGGCGTCTCGATGGAAGACGGGCAAAAGGCAGCACGTGCCTGCGCCGTCAACTTGCTTGCGCAGCTAAAAGCTGCGCTCGGCGATTTGGACAAGGTGACACGTGTCGTTCGTTTGGGCGGCTTCATCAATTCGGCGCCCGGCTTTACTGATGGACCCAAGGTCATGAACGGGGCTTCCGACCTCATGGTCGAGGTCTTCGGCGAAAAGGGCCGGCATGCGCGGAGCACCGTCGGTGTCGCAGCTTTGCCGGCTAACGCTGCCGTCGAGGTAGAAGGCCAGTTCGAAGTCTCGTGATTGTCCGATGTCCCTCGATTGGCTGACTGCGCGACCGATTGCTCACCGCGGCCTGCATGACGCGCAGCGCGGCATCATCGAAAACACTGCGACCGCCTTCGCAGCAGCGATTTCAGGCAGCTACGGCATCGAAACAGATCTGCAAATCAGCGCCGACGGCGAGGCCATGGTGCATCACGATGATGCACTCGGTCGACTGACCGAGGGTGCGGGGCGCCTTGCCGAACTGAGCGCGGCGCAGATCAAGAGCATCCAATTCAAGGCGACGGCCGACCGCATTCTCACACTCGGTGAATTGCTCGATCTGGTAGCCGGCCGAGCCACCTTGCTTTTGGAGCTCAAGAGTCACTTCACCGGCGATGGCAAGCTCTTGGCGCGGGTAGCCGATGTCCTTTCCACATATCGCGGGCCCACCGCGCTCATGTCCTTTGATCCCGAGCTGATCGAACTCGCCCGCAACAGATACCCTGCCCTGGTCCGAGGTATCGTCGCGCAACGCCATTATTCACACAGCGAATGGAAAGAATTGCCAGCTTCTGCGCGACGGAGCATGGGCCTTCTGTTGCACGTCCCGCGGAGCCGTCCCCAATTCATCGCCTATTCAGTCCGCGATTTGCCGGCTGGGCCGCCGCTGCTGATGCATGCTCTGTGGAAATTGCCACTGCTGACGTGGACCGTGCGCAGCGACAGGGATCGAAAGCGGGCTGCGCGTTGGGCAGACCAGGTCATATTTGAGGGTTGGCGGCCATAATTTGCCAAAACATCTCCGCTAGTGGTTGTCCTGTCGGCGCGCGCAAGTCTGGAGGTCAGATGACTCGCCTGCTCACAATCGTCGTCATTGCGGTGTTCCTAGGCACCCTGCGTACCGCGGCAAGCGGTTTAGAGCCGCCTGTCGGAGTCACAATTTCGGCAGCAAGCAAAAAATCAACGTCCGCCCGGCGGCAGGAATCCGGACAGATCGCTTGCACCGTCAGTGGTTGCCAAAGAATTCCACCCAATTGTCATCCGCAAACCGGTTACAACTGGGATGGAATCCCCACCGGGTTCGATATTGTTGTCTGCCGTCATCCCCGCGGCCAGCGCGGGTAGATGTGTGAATCCCGGACAAAATCGTGCGTAAACTCGGGATACAATGACGTCACCCGATGACTGATTTCGAACTTCGCATTCGCATCACCCAGTCGCTTGCCGAGGTCCCGGCGCGCGCCTGGAATATGTGCGCCGGTGAGGCGGTGGAAATTGCCGCTCCACTTGAACCTGAACTGAAATCCACAGCTGGGGACAATTTGTGCTCAACATTATCAACACGAGAAAGTACTCCTAACCCATTTGTTTCACACGAATTTCTGTACTCGCTAGAGGCATCGCAATCGGTGGGTGGACGATCCGGCTGGCAGCCCAGGCACCTCCTCGCCGAGGATGCCACGGGCGAGCTCGTGGGGGTCGCCCCCTGCTACGTCAAGATGCACTCGCGTGGAGAATACGTCTTCGACCATAGCTGGGCTGAAGCATTCGAGCGCGCCGGCGGCAACTACTATCCAAAGCTTCAGGTGGCGGTGCCGTTCACGCCGGTGACCGGTCCGCGCTTGCTCGCCCGGGCGGGATTCAAAACCGACGCTGTGCGCAATGCGCTCGCCGACGCACTGGTCGAAATCACGACGGCAAGCGAGCTGTCGTCCGCACATGTCACGTTCCTGACCAAGGACGAATGGCAAGCGCTCGGGGAGCGGAATTTCCTGTGCCGCACGGATCAGCAGTTTCACTGGGAAAATGCCGACTACAATTCGTTTGACGAGTTCCTGGCCGTGCTCGCATCGCGCAAGCGAAAGACGATCCGGCGCGAGCGCAAGGAGGCCCTGAGCGCCGGCATCGATGTCTGCTGGCTCACCGGTTCCGATCTGACGGAATCAATCTGGGACGCTTTCTTCGCCTTCTATATGGAAACCGGCTCGCGGAAATGGGGTCGCCCCTATCTAACCCGTGAGTTCTTCTCTGTTGTAGGCGAGAAAATGCGTGACCGCATTCTGTTGGTAATGGCGCGCCGCGCCGGACGATGGATCGCGGGCGCGATCAATTTCATCGGTGCCGATACGCTCTACGGCCGAAATTGGGGCGCGATCGAGCATCACCCCTTTCTGCACTTTGAGTTGTGTTACTATCAGGCGATTGACTATGCGATCGCGCGTCGGCTGAAGCGAGTCGAAGCCGGTGCCCAAGGCGAGCACAAGCTGTCCCGCGGCTACCTCCCCCACACAACCTATTCCGCCCATTTCATCGCCAATCCGGCCCTGCGCCGGGCTATTGCCGACTATCTCGCGCGCGAGCGTGTTTATGTGCAGGCTGCGGCCGGGGAGCTTGCAGCGGCGGCACCGTTCCGCAAAGATTTGGTCGAACAGGACTGACGGGGGGATTCGATGCCCAATTATGACCCGAACAACATTTTCGCGAAGATCCTGCGCGGCGAGCTGCCCAGTTACAAAGTCTATGAGGATGATAAGGCGATTGCTTTCCTTGACATCATGCCTCGTTCACCGGGGCACACCCTCGTTCTGCCAAAAGCGCCCGCCCGGAATATTCTCGATATCGGCGCCGACGATCTGGCGCACGTCATGATGACCGCTCAGAAAATCGCCAAGGCCGCCATGAAGGTATTCTCAGCCGACGGAATCACAATCCAGCAGTTCAACGAAGGAGCCGGCGGCCAGGTGGTTTTCCATCTGCATGTGCACGTCATACCGCGCAAGGCCGGTGTCGTTATGAAGCCGCCCGCAAGCGAAAAAGAAAAGCCGGAAGTTCTGGCCGAGCACGCCAAAGCCCTCAGCGCCGCCATTGCTGCCGACTGAACTAGTGGGCGAAAAGGAAACCGCCGACCAGTAGAGCGACCTCTCCGGCGAAAACCCCAGCGAAGACGGATCGTCTGGCGCCAAGAAATACGAGAAAGCCGAACAGCGCGGCGATCACCCGTACCGACAACGGTATTGCGGCAAGCGCCCCCGTTGAGAACAGAACCAATTTGGCAATGACTCCGGCTAAGATGGCAGTCGCAACCGCGCGCGACCAGACCACGACCTGGGAATCCTCATTTAGCCCGCGCGCCAGGACAAGCCCGAACACGCGCCACACTTCGTTCGGTAAATAGCCAACCAACACCATTAAAAAGTAAGGCCAAAGCTCCATCAGTAGCGTATTCATGTCGTAGCCTCGCGTATGCGATGCACGAGATAAGCAAGCGTGCCGCCGACCAGACCCGTCCACATCAAATCGAGATTCACGTCGAGAATTGTCAGCAACGGCCCGATCAGCAATCCCAATACCAGTCCAAGCTTGTCGACCATCATGCGTGCGTTGCGCGCCGTGGACATGAGGAACGACATCGGCGTCAGGAACAAAAGCCCGCCGGCGAGCAGCGGCGGCAATCCGGCCGCGAGATAGAAACCAACAAATCCGAAGACGGTCGCCGTAGCCATGTAGCCGACCGACATGCCGTTGCAAAATGGGATGCGCCATTGAGGCTCGACGCTTGGCAGGAGGCGCAGCGACTCGACCCACATGCTCACAGCGGTGAAATGTGTTGGCAGTAACAGGTCGCGTAGACGCGTTGTCGGTCCACGCAGCACCGGCATGAGCGCGACGACCATGGGAAACAGCCGCACCGCGCTCAGGGTGACCGCAAGTGCGATTTCAAACAGCGCGGCCCCTGTGGTGACCGTTGTAATCAGAATGACTTGCGCCGGCGCGGCCCATACCAGGACAGTCGATATCGCCAGCCACCAGGAGGTCAGGCCGAAATCATGCGTCAGCGCACCAATGCCGATATAGGTTCCGGCCAACACCAACATGAACACCGACGTCACAGCGGTCTTTGCACCGGCAAAGAAAGCGGCTGAGGACGACGAAAAGGCGACGGGCGCGGACATGGCGGGCATTCAGGTCTCTCACAGCGCCTGCGTCTCCGCAACGGGCTACATCCGCATGCGGCACGTGCGAAAAGCGAAGGCCGGGCGCGAGCCCGGCCTTTGCAAACGGCGTTGTCCTTCGTGGTCTCAAACTTTGGCCAATGGCACTTTCGGCACCGACCCGCGCTTGGGCTTCGGCCGCGGCGGCGAGCGGCGTTTTGCCTTCGGCTTTGGTGCCGGCAGCTTCTCGGGCTTGGGCGTTACCGGGCCGTCGAGGAACTGGAAGCCGAGCTTGTCGCGGCCCTGCTCGTCTTTGTCGACGATGACGCGCACGTGGCCGCCCGATTTCAGGTGTCCGAACAGGACTTCATCGGCTAACGGCTTCTTGATGTGCTCCTGGATGACGCGCGCCATTGGCCGAGCGCCCATCAACTCGTCGTAGCCGTTGGCAATCAGCCATCGTGACGCTTCTTCCGAAAGCTCGATGGTGACGTTGCGGTCGCCGAGTTGCGCCTCAAGCTGCAGGACGAACTTCTCGACCACTTTGGCGATTACCTCCTGCGAGAGGTGCGCAAAAGTGATGGTCGCGTCGAGCCGGTTCCGGAACTCGGGCGCGAACATCTTGTTGATCGCTTCCTGATCGTCGCCTTCCCGCCTGCTGCGCGTAAACCCGTAAGCCTGCTTCGCAAGGTCCGAAGCGCCTGCGTTCGTGGTCATGATCAGAATGACGTTCCGGAAATCGACCTGCTTGCCGTTATGGTCGGTGAGCTTGCCGTGGTCCATGACCTGCAGCAGCACGTTGAACAGGTCGGGGTGCGCTTTCTCGATCTCGTCCAGCAGCAGGACGCAATGCGGGTGTTGATCGACCCCGTCGGTGAGCAAACCGCCTTGGTCGAAGCCGACGTAGCCCGGAGGAGCCCCGATCAGGCGGGACACCGTGTGCCGCTCCATATATTCCGACATGTCGAACCGGATCAACTCAACGCCAAGCGACGCGGCGAGTTGCTTTGCCACCTCGGTCTTGCCGACGCCGGTCGGACCGGAAAACAGATAACAACCGATGGGCTTTTCAGGCTCACGCAGCCCGGCGCGGGCGAGCTTGATCGATGCCGAAAGCGACTCGATCGCTTTGTCTTGACCGTAGACAACAGTCTTCAGAGTCTGCTCGAGATGCAGCAGCACCTCCGCATCATCCTTGGAGACCGTTTTCGGCGGGATGCGCGCCATCGTCGAGATCGTCGTCTCGATTTCCTTGATCCCGATCGTCTTCTTGCGCCGGCTCTCCGGCAACAGCATTTGCGCCGCGCCGGACTCGTCGATCACGTCGATTGCCTTGTCCGGCAATTTCCGGTCGTGAATGTAACGCGATGAAAGCTCGACGGCCGCCTTGATGGCCTCGTTCGTGTACTTGAGTTTGTGATAGTCCTCAAAATAAGGTTTGAGTCCCTTGAGAATCTCGATCGCGTCAGGAACCGATGGTTCATTGACGTCGATTTTCTGAAATCGCCGCACAAGTGCGCGGTCTTTCTCAAAGTACTGCCGATACTCCTTGTACGTCGTCGAGCCTATGCACCGGATCGTTCCCGACGCCAAGGCAGGCTTGAGAAGGTTGGAAGCGTCCATTGCGCCGCCAGACGTCGCGCCCGCGCCGATCACGGTGTGAATTTCGTCGATAAACATGATCGCGCCAGGATAGGCTTCGATCTCTTTGATCACCTGCTTGAGTCGTTCCTCGAAATCGCCGCGATAGCGCGTTCCGGCCAGCAGCGTGCCCATATCGAGCGCGAAGACCGTCGCGCCTTTGAGTACATCCGGCACCTCGCCGTGCACGATCCGCCGCGCGAGCCCTTCGGCAATCGCGGTCTTGCCCACGCCGGCATCACCGACAAACAGCGGGTTGTTCTTCTGGCGGCG
>DATBTA010000015.1:0-2436 GCA_036559505.1 Pseudolabrys sp.
TCTGACCGAACTGGGTGCCAAGCTCGGCAAGCCCGAGACCGTGCAGCTTGGCTTCGATGCCAACAGGTTTCCCCCGCAACTTCGTACGCTTGACCGCTACGGCCACCGGCTCGACGAAGTCGAGTTTCACCCGGCCTGGCACCAATTGCTAGAAATCGCTCTTGCGGCGGGTCTTCACTCGAGTCCCTGGGCAAATCCAAAACCGGGCGCGCACGTGGCGCGTGCCGCTGGGACATACATGCTGGGGCAGATCGAAAGCGGCGCGTACTGCCCGCTAGCGATGACCTATGGCTCGGTCCCGACCTTGCGGCATGCGCCGCAAGTCGCCGACGAATGGCTGCCGCGGATCTACTCACGCGAGTACGACCGCCGGTTCCGGCCGGCGCGATTGAAAACGTCGGCGCTTGTCGGCATGGGCATGACCGAGAACCAGGGCGGCTCGGACCTGCGCACCAATACGACGCGCGCTCAGCCTTCCGCCGAGGGCAGCTTCCGGCTCTACGGCCACAAGTGGTTCATGTCGGCGCCTATGTGCGACGCGTTCCTTGTGTTGGCCCAAGCGCCGAACGGCTTGAGCTGCTTTTTGATGCCGCGATGGACGCCGGACGGCGAGCGCAACGCCCTCCTCATACTTCGGCTGAAGGACAAACTGGGCAATCGTTCGAATGCGTCGAGCGAAGTCGAGTTTCATGGCGCCTACGCTCAGCTTGTCGGCGAAGAGGGGCGCGGCATTCCGACTATCATAGAGATGGGTAACTTCACGCGGCTCGATTGCTGCATAGGTTCGTCCGCCCTGATGCGGCAGGCGGTTGCCCAGGCGATCCATCACGCGCGACATCGCATAGCCTTTCAGAAAAAACTCATTGATCAGCCGTTGATGGCGAATGTGCTTGCCGATCTTGCGCTTGAGTCCGAGGCGGCCACGGTGCTGACCATGTGGCTCGCGCGTGCCTATGACGAAGTCAGCGAGACTGCACAGGTGATCCGGCGCGTAGTCACCCCCGCGGCCAAATTCTGGATCTGCAAGCGGACGCCGTTCCTGACCTACGAAGCCATGGAGGTGCTCGGCGGCTCGGGCTACATCGAGGAAAGCATCATGCCGCGCCTCTATCGCGAGGCGCCCGTCAATTCGATCTGGGAAGGCTCCGGCAACATCATGTGCCTTGATGTGCTGCGGGCGCTGGAGCGAACGCCTAATGCGGTCGAAGTTTTGCGCCACGAACTCGGTGAGGCCAAAGATGCACGGATCAGGGCGTTTGCGGAGCGCATTGAAAAGCGGCTTGCCGCCCGCGATCACGCCGACGAGTCACAGGCGCGCGCGCTGGTGCGCGACCTCATTGTCGCTCTTCAGGGTTCGTTGTTGGTCAGGCACGCGCCATCCAAAGTGTCGGATGCATTTTGCGCATCGCGGCTCGATGGCGAGGGGGCGCCGGTCTTCGGGCTGCTGCCGCGCGGCCTGGATACGCGCGGCATCGCCGAACGTGCCGGTCCTGCGAACTAGAGTTTTCCGAACACCGCGAATACGAGCGCGACCTGTGCAAGAAAGCCGACGGAGAAAGCAAGCGTCCGGAGAACCGGGACACCCATCGTGTAAAGGATGACGTGCGCCAGCCTTGTCCAGAAATAAACCGCGCAGGCAATGACGGTGTACTCGGTCGAGTACCCTTGTGCGTCAAGAATGAGCACCAGCGGCGCGAAAATGATGAGGTTCTCAACCGCGTTGGTGTGCGCGAAATAGAGCCGCTGTGCCCAAGCTGATTGTGGTTTGTCGTTCCGGGAGGGATTGGCCATGCATCCCTTAAGGCCGCGAACCATCGCGCGATCGACGATATATGGCACCCACATCAGACCGGTCATGATTACGGTCAGCGTCAGCCACATCAATTCCTTAGTCATTGCCACACCCCGTTTGACGCTTCACTCAGCGCAAGCATAGTAGAAAGCGCCGCGGCTGTCGCGCCCAAGGGCATCAATAAGGCGTAACCGCGGTCTATGCTAATCTGGATCAGCGTGAGGGAATTCAAAGGAGCGCGCCATGGCCGCATCCGCCAAACCCGAGATCAAGGCATTTTTCGACGAGCCCACCAATATGGTGAGCTATCTGGTCTGGGATCCGGCGACCAAAGAAGGCGCAGTGATCGATCCGGTGCTCGATTTCGATCATCGCAGCGGTGACGCAAACGTGGAATCCGCGGACGAAATACTTTCCGAAGCAAAAAGGCTCGGCGTCACCATCAAGCAAATCCTTGAGACACATGCGCACGCCGACCACTTGTCGGGCGCGCCCTACATCAAGCTGAAGACCGGCGCTCCTGTTGCCATTGGCGAACATATCAAGGATGTGCAGAAAATCTTCCGGCCGATCTTCAACGCTGCGGACATATCGGGCGATGGCTCCGAATTCGATCATCTCTTCAAGGACGGCGAGCGCTTCAA
>DATBTA010000016.1:0-6236 GCA_036559505.1 Pseudolabrys sp.
TCGATCTTGTCGAAGCAAATGAGGCATTTGCCGCCCAGGCCTGCGCAGTTAACAAGGATCTCGGCTGGGATACGTCGAAGGTCAACGTCAATGGCGGCGCCATCGCCATCGGGCATCCGATCGGCGCCTCAGGTGCGCGCGTGCTGGTGACGCTGCTTTATGAAATGCAGAAGCGTAATGCCAAGAAGGGCTTGGCCACGCTTTGCATCGGCGGCGGCATGGGGATCGCGATGTGCGTCGAGCGATAGGCTCGTGCTTCCACGTTGATTTAGGTCATGGCCGGGCATAGCCGTCCGAAGGACGGCGTGCTTCACACGTCTATGTCCCGGCCATGCTGTTTTAAGAAGATAGTTTTAGAGGGGACGATGTCATGTCGCGCGTTGCGTTGGTAACAGGTGGAACTCGAGGGATTGGGGCGGCAATCGCAAAGGCGCTCAAGGCCGCCGGATACAAGGTTGCGGCGAACTACGGCGGCAATGACGAGGCCGCGCAGAAATTCAAGGCAGATACCGGGATTCCGGTCTTCAAATGGGACGTCTCGTCCCATGAAGCCTGTGCCGAGGGCATCAAAAAAGTCGAAACCGACGTGGGCCCCATTGAAGTGCTCGTCAACAATGCCGGCATCACGCGCGACGCAATGTTTCATCGCATGAAGCCCGAGCAGTGGACCGCGGTAATCAACACAAATCTTGGATCGCTCTTCAATATGTGCCGGCCTGTCATTGAAGGCATGCGCGAGCGCAAGTTCGGTCGTATCGTCAACATCTCGTCGATCAACGGCCAGAAGGGCCAGATGGGCCAGACGAACTATTCCGCCGCCAAAGCCGGCGAACTCGGATTCACCAAGGCGCTGGCGCAGGAAGCTGCGCGCTCGGGCATCACCGTCAATGCGATCTGCCCGGGCTACATCAACACCGAGATGGTGCAGGCGGTGCCAAAGGATGTCCTGGAGAAATCGATCCTGCCGCAGATTCCGATTGGCCGCCTGGGCGAACCGGAGGAAATCGCGCGTTGCGTCGTGTTTCTCGCGTCGGACGAAGCGGGTCTCATCACCGGTTCGACGCTGACCGCCAACGGCGGCCAATATTTTACCTAAGCATTCGGGCACAATGTCGGACGGGAATCGCACTGGGGCCGTTCTGATCGTTGGGACGATTGTTTGCCTCTCGACCGCTCAGTTCGTGTTTGCGCAGGATGTCGATCCGCGCTGCAAGGATATTTACGACAAGGTTGCCTGCACGTGCGCCGTTCGCAATGGCGGACACGTGATCCCGCCGCCGGTTGGCGTCAAGCGTGAGGGGCTGAAGTTGCGTCCCAAAGAAGCGGCTGATGGGACCCAGACGTTGGATGGCGGGCGTGTCGCGTTTCCAAAGTACTACAGACGAGAAGGTTTGAAATTTCGCCGCAGCCACGCGCTTGAGGGCTATCTCGCGTGCATGCGAGCCGCTGGCCGCAAGTAACACGCACTCTCAGCGCCGACGTTTTGTTGTCGGTCTGGACAAAGACTTTTTTTGGGATTGCTTGCGCACCTGGAGGCGGCCGCCGCCCTCGACTTTATCAAGCCGCGCATTCCAGTATTCCCATGCACGCATGACCGGGCCTGGGCGCAGATTATATTCGCCGGCGAGGCGCGTTTCGGCCGGGTTGAGCGGCGACACAAGCCCGAGCGTGTGTGCCTGAATCTGAAGCGCCGCATTGCGCGCGGTGTAGATCGTACGAAATGTAAGCTCTTCCAGGCTGACGCCGGCCACGGTCGCACCGTGCCGCCGCATCAGGACAATCCAGTTTTCGCCCAATGCACGCGCGAGCGACGCGCCTTCTTCAGGCTTGGCGACGATGAGATTTGTATCGCCGAAATCATCACGGGCGTCCCAGAACGGTACCTTCTCGCCAAGCGTCGCGCCGAGATGGTAGACGGGCTTGATATCCATGCCGGATATGCAGAAAGGCAGAATCGACGGCGCATGATGGTGGCAGACAGCGTTCACGTCGGGCCGTACTTGATAGATGCCGCCGTGTATAGCGCGTTCGCCGTAGAGCCGGACATCAGTTGGCTTAACCGGCTGAGAATCGAGAGTGAATTCCAGAATATCGTCCGGCTGCACCAACTCGGGCGCGCGCGAGCGCGATAGGAGATAGCGGCCTGAATCGGTCGGATGACGCATGCTGACGTGGCCGAATGCGTCCAGCACGCCCTCGTTTGCAATAATTCTGTTGGCGCGCGCGAGCACATTGCGCGCCCGGTCAAGCTGGGTGGCCACGACAATCCTCCTCATCGTCTTTGATTGACGGGCTTCCAGCCCGCAGGCGCCAATTCGAACCCATCAAACGAAAAGCCGGGCGCGACAGTACAGCCAGTCAGCGTCCAGTCTCCAAGGCTTTCGGCGGCCTGCCAAGCCCGCGCAGGTACCGTCACTTGCGGCACCTCGCCGGCATGGATTTCAGCGCCAAGTCTGAAAATTTCTTCCTTGGATCCGTCGACAATCTCGAGCTTGAGTGGTGCACCTCCGTAGTAGTGCCAGATCTCCACCGCGTCGATGCGATGCCAATGCGATCGTTCGCCGTGTGCCAGCAGGAATAGGATCGCGGTCGATGCGGGTCGCCCGTCCAGTTGACGCGAGTCGCGGAAGGTTTCGCGATAGTGGCCGCCTTCCGGATGCGGCTTGAGCTTGAGCGCGCGGATCATATCCGTCGCGGTTGGGTTAGGCATGGGGGTGCTAGAACTTGTTCTTGCGGGTGCGGATTTCAGCGAAAACCTCCGCGGCGGGTTTGCCCGCCATCCCGATGCCGGCGGCAACTTCCGGCATGTCCGCGCGCAGAAACGGGTTCGCCTGCTTCTCCTCGCCGATGGTCGCCGGGATGGTCGCTTCGTTCTGCGCAAGCTGCTTGTTTGCCTCGGCTTCACGCGCGGCAAGGGCCTTGTTGTTGGGTTCGATTGTGCGGGCGAACTTAATATTGGCGGCGGTGTATTCGTGCCCACAATAAAACTCCGTGTCGTTCGGCAAATCGCGGAGCTTGACCAACGACCGCCACATCTGCTCGGGCGTGCCCTCGATCACGCGGCCGCAACCGATCGAGAACAACGTATCGCCAACGAAGGCAACCTTTTCGGCATGAAACCAGTAGGCGATATGGCCGAGTGTATGACCCGGCGTTTCGATGACGTTTGCGGACAATGTGCCGACCTTGACCTTGTCTCCTTCGCGCACGGTCTCGTCGACCGCTGGAATCTTTGACGCCTCGGCGGCGGGCGCTACGACCCGGCATTTGTATTTGTCCTTCAGCGCGCGAATGCCATCCGTGTGATCGGCGTGGTGATGGGTGACCAGAATGTCCGTTAGTTTCCAGCCGCTCGCTTTCAGCGCGGCCTCAATTGGTGCAGCTTCGGGTGCATCGATCGCAGCGGTTGTCCCGCTTTCAGGGTCATGCAGCAATACGCCGTAGTTGTCGGATCGGCAGCGAAACAGGCGGATTTCCGCGGGCATGAGCTTGGTCCTTTGGCACTCTGCAATGGGTTAACCGTATCACGCGGGTGAATGAAGTTGCACGCCCGCGTGTTCCCGTGTTGTTAGCGCTTTACTATTTCGTGGTAGTTTGCCGGCATGTCGATCGACGTCGTCGACCTGCGGAATTTTTACGGCCAGCGGCTGGGTGTCGTGGCTCGCCGCTTCATTGGACGCGGCATCCGCGCACTGTGGGGTGATACCGCCGGTCAGCGTGTGCTCGGTATCGGCTATGCGACACCTTACCTCGGATTGTTTCGTGAGGAGGCCGAGCGCTGCCTTGCATTCATGCCGGCCGGGCAGGGCGTGGTGAAATGGCCGACCACACGCCCGGCGCTCTCCGCACTCGTCTACGAAGGCGATCTGCCTCTCGCCGATTCCGCCGTCGATCGCGTGATGCTGGTGCACGCGCTGGAAATGACGAACGATCCAGGGGCACTTCTGCGCGAAGTGTGGCGCGTGCTTGCGTCGGGCGGACGGTTGCTTGCGGTCGTCCCGAACCGGCGCGGCGTCTGGGCGCGAACGGATACAACGCCGTTCGGTCATGGGCGGCCATATTCGCGCAGCCAGATCAATCAGCTCCTGCGCGAAACGTGGTTCACGCCAACCGGCTGGAGTGAAGCGCTTTACGTGCCCCCGGTCGCGCGCGGCTGGTTCTTGCGGACTGCGGTCGCATGGGAGCGCACGGGCGCGACGCTGTCGGCGCCGTTTGCTGGCGTGCATCTTGTGGAGGCGACCAAGCAGGTCTATCGCGCAATCCCGGCGCGCCGCGAAAAGCGGATACTGGTGCCGGCGCTGGAACCGGTGCTCGCGCCATCACCCGGCAGGTGAATGCGTCAGCGAGGTTTGACGCTGCTGATTATTCCGGTTGCCGCGGTTCGTCACCGGCCGTGCCGTCATCTGGCATCGGCTGGGGCGCTACGTTTTGCTGATGTCCGCCACCGAAATCCTGACGGTCCGGACGATCCTGACGGTCCGGTCGATATCCGCCACCACGGTGGCGCCGGCGCCGGCGATGTCCAAATCGGTCCTGGCCGCGATCACCCTGGTCGTAGCCATTCTGTCCGGAATTCTGTCCGGGATTTTGCTGCGGCTGCCCGCCGCCCGTGATGAATGCCGGAAGACCGCCGACGTCTTGCCCGCCTTCATGACCGCCTTGGTTGGGCTGCGAGTGGGGCTGCTGCTGATGCTGTTGATGCTGCTGCGGGCGATTCTGGACCTGCTGATCACGCGGCGGAAACGGCTGAGCATCGCGCGGCAGGTAAGGCTGCTGCTGCGGCTCTCGCGGTCCGTAGCTTGGCTCGTTCTGACCCATGAACGGCTGATTGTCTTCTTCGTCCCCATCGAAGGAGTCATCGCCGACCTGCGGCTGGCCGCCGGGCGCGCCGCCCTGCTGATGTGGCTGCTGCTGGTTGTAGTACGGGTTCTGCTGACGAAACTGTTCCTGCGCCGCGGCGATCAGGCGGAAGTAGTGCTCGGCGTGCTGATAATAATTCTCGGCGGCCACCGGGTCGCCCGACCCTTGCGCGTCACGCGCGAGCTGGATGTATTTTTCCGCGATATGCGAAGCGGTACCGCGGATTTTGACGTCGGGACCGTTCGATTCGTAAACGCGCGTGAGGGGATTCTGACTCTTGCGGTGGTTGCCTCGCCCCCGCATGCGCTTCTGACCGTTTCTCATGTTGTGCCTGTCCGTCGACCTTTCACCCTGTCGCGGCATTTGCGCCGAACATTCAACTCAACCTGCAAGTCCAAACAAATTTCATTGCGCGGCCGGACTTGCGTTATGTCCGCGCCAATGATCGAAATGTCGTGTCCTTTATCGCGTTAGTCGCAGCAACCCCATTGCCGCGGTCTCAGCCGCAGCGTTGCCAACCTCTTGTTACGCGCATCGTCCTAGGTTTCGAAAAATGATGCGCCCAACCGGTGAAGCATCCAGACCCGTCTCTGGCGATTTCGTCTGCCGTCTCTTCGCAGCCGGCTCTTCGTCATCCGCCTTGCGCCGCATCTCACAGAGCCGCTTCGCTCCGGAGTTCTTGGCGATGCAACCGTCACGGGTTGATTCCGTGACCGGAAGCTAGTCGTTTCCGAGCCATAATCCAAGTGCTTTTTTCGACGAATAATCCGGCTCTGCATTTTCACCCAGTGGGGATGCGTTGCGCTCATGGCATGAAACCGGCGCCAAGCACGCGCGGAATTCCGGCCAAATCGTTGCGCGGGATGCCCGGGCTCAGTCCGGCTTTGGTAAATAGCGCACGAACCTGTTCATTCTGACCCGCGCCCAATTCCACGAACAGTCTGCCGCCCGGTGCCAGAATTCGTTTGGCGTCGCCCGCGATGGAACGATATGCGTCGAGGCCATCCTGGCCGCCATCGAGTGCGACCTGCGGATCGTAGTCACGGACCTCCGGCGCGAGCGTCTTGATCTTGTCATGCGCGATGTAGGGCGGGTTCGACACGATCAGGTCGAAGGGGCCTTCGACGCCGGTTGCGATGTCGCAGACGACAAAATTGCAACGGGAATCGAGCCGGCAGCGTGCTGCATTGGCGCTTGCCACGTCCAGGGCCGCGGAACTCACGTCGGTGCCGGTTCCGATGGCATTCTTTAGTTCATTCAGCAGCGCCAGCAGCAGCGCGCCAGAGCCGGTGCCGATATCGAGCACCCGCAACTTCTCCAGGCGCCGGCCACTGCGCATGACGAAATCGAGCGCGCCTTCGACGACGGTCTCTGTT
>DATBTA010000017.1:0-14730 GCA_036559505.1 Pseudolabrys sp.
TAGGATCGCACGGCATTGCCACGCAAATCGGGATCACCGCGACACGCCGCCGCGCAGCAGCGCGGTGATGGGAGAAAAGAGCCAACGCGCGCGTTCTTCGGCCGCCGCAAGGGTCACGCACTCAAGCCGCGGCAAGCGGCGCTTTTCGATACATTGCTGCCGAAGCTCGCGCTTAACCTCCGCAACCCGGCGCCTTCGGATCTCCGCAAGCTGTTTGCAAGTGAAGTCGACAGCGTGCGGCTCGAAATCGGATTTGGCGGCGCCGAGCATCTGATCTCGGAGGCAAAGGCATATCCACGGATCGGGTTTCTCGGAACAGATGCCTTTGTAAATTCCATCGCCAAAGCATTGGTTGCCATTAACGACAGCGCCTTGTCCAATATCCGTCTTTATTCTGGGGACGCGAGCAAGCTCGTCGACTGGCTACCCGGCGAAGGATTGTCGCGCATTGACCTGCTTTATCCAGATCCCTGGCCGAAGCGACGCCATTGGAAGCGGCGATTCATCCAGGATGAAAGTTTGACGCGACTCGCGCGTATCCTGAAGCATGGCGGCGAGCTGCGGTTTACCACCGATATCAGCGACTACGCCGCTTACGCGCTCGCCCGGGTCTTGCGCTCGAAAGATTTCAAATGGACCGCAGAATGTGCGGATGATTGGCGCAAGCCGTGGGCCGGTTTTTGCGGGACGCGTTACGAGGCAAAGGCCAAGCGCGAAGGGCGCAAGCCAGCCTATTTCATATTTGAGCGCAGATGACTATTCCCCGGTGCCCTGACGCACCTGCCAGAACCGGACAACACGCTGTGCCGTCGTTGCCGTCAGCCGCTCAAAATTTTCGCGCGCGCCGTCGAGCGACTGCGGCGAGGGTTTCGGGTCGGGGCGAGCTTTGAGAACAGCTCTCACAGTCGGCCACCCGAATCCGACCGCACGCGCGAGGATCAGGACCGGATCGGCGCGGTCGCCGTTCATCAGTCGGTCCACGACCTCGACGGGGACTGCGCACATCGTTGCCAGTGCGGCAATGGTTTCCTCGTATTTTCCCGCGTTGGCAAATTCGGCAATATCGCTCTCACCGAGCTTGCGTTCCTTGTGCAGGGCGCGGACTGCGGCAAGAGCCGCCGTGTAGTTGCGCGGCGCGGCTTTTGCGGCAACCTCGTCGGTGACCTGCGCAAGGATGCGCCGGATTTCAGCCTGCGTTTCCGGTTTCGCCTTTGACAACAGTCGCTTCTGAACAACCTCGCTTGCCTGCATCAAAAGTTGCCGAAAAAGACGAGGCGGAATATCGGTTCGCATCCCGACTTTTTCCGCAAGAATGCCGTCCTGCTCGGCGCGCTTCACAAGCGTCGTGAATGCATTTGTCGAAAGCTGCGCATGAAGATTGTTGGCAATCGAGCGTGCGACATCCCGATTGCCGCGTTCAACCAGGATGTCGGATAGCGCCTCGCCGATTCCAAGCCGTGTCGACATTGCGAGCAAATGCGCCTGGCTTTTTGTTTCAGCGATATGCACCAAATCGCTCTCGTCGATCCGTGCTTGCCTCAGAACGGGGCCGGCGACTTCAATGTCGTCATTCTTGGCGAGCGTGCTCACAACGCCGGCCGGCGCATTCGGAACGGGCGCAATGCGGCGGGCGAGTTCAGCGAGTGCCTTCGCTTCGATTTCTTCGATAAGGCAACCGATGACATCGTCGAACAGCGCGACGTGCTCGGCGTTGAAGTTCGGCACACCGTCGAGGAACAGGGTGGTGATGCGGCGGAGGGTTTCCGCACGCTTTTCAGCCGAGCCATGCTGGACGACGTCTTCCAGTTCCGGAAGCAGCGAGGCGGGACCACCCATACAAAGACCTGCAAACGCTAAAAAATCGCTCGTGCCGGAGGCTTTACACAAATTTAAGGGCAGATTCTGAAGGAACGGTTATTCGTTAATCGGCGCCCCCCACCCTTGCGCGGACGCAAGAAATCGCTATATTTCGGCCGTTACTGACACCCTCATAACCGAACGGGTTTTGAGAGTGGGTCCTGCGGGGCCCGCTCTTTTTTGTTACCAGATGCCGACGAGCGACACGTTGCAGAACTTCGGGGCCAGCGCCGCAGCGGATGAACCGCGGCTCATCACCGAGCCGGGGCTTCCCGCGCGCGTCGCCGCGATCGTGGAGCCCGTGGTTGAACAACTCGGTTACCGCCTGGTGCGCGTGCGCGTATCGCGCGCCGAGGGCTGCACCGTGCAGGTCATGGCGGAGCGGCCCGATGGCACGATGACGGTCGAAGACTGCGAGATGGTGTCGCGCGCACTGTCACCAGTCCTTGATGTAGCGGATCCAATCGACCGAACCTATCGGTTGGAGATTTCGTCTCCCGGAATCGATCGTCCGCTGGTGCGCAAATCCGATTTCGAGCGCTATGCCGGACATCTCGCCAAGATCGAAACCGCTATCCCGTTCGAAGGCCGCAAGCGCTTTCGCGGCGTACTCTCCGGAACAGAAGGCGAAGCGGTGCGCATCCGCCGTGACGATGTAGCGGAAGGCGAAACGCCAGAAGTCCTGCTTCCGATCGAGGAAATGAGCGAGGCCAAGCTCGTTTTGACCGATGATCTGGTGGCCGAAGCGCTACGACGAGAAAAATCCGCCAAGCGCGACGCACGCGCGGCGCGGAGAGAATTACGACGCGAAGAAAGACATTCACGGCATCGGCCGCAGAGGTCTGCCGCTAAAGGAGGAGAATGAGCTATGGCTGTCAGCGCCAACCGGCTCGAACTATTGCAGATTGCCGATGCGGTCGCGCGCGAGAAAGCGATCGACCGCGGCATCGTTATCACAGCGATGGAAGATGCAATCGCCAAGGCTGCACGCTCGCGATACGGCGCGGAAACCGACGTTCATGCTGAGATCGAGCCGAAGACAGGCGATCTGCGGTTGACCCGCCATATGCTAGTGGTGGAAGCCGTCGAGAACCCATCCAACCAGATCACCCTGGAAGAGGCACGTAAGCGCCATCCAGCCGCGCAGGTCGGCGACACGATCGCAGATCCTTTGCCGCCGCTCGAATACGGCCGCATCGCCGCACAGTCGGCCAAGCAGGTTATCGTCCAAAAGGTGCGCGAGGCGGAGCGCGACCGGCAGTACGCTGAATACAAGGATCGCATCGGCGACATCGTCAACGGCATCGTTAAGCGCGTCGAATACGGCAACGTCGTTGTCGATCTCGGCCGGGGTGAGGCGATCGTGCGGCGTGACGAAATGCTCCCGCGCGAAGTCTTCCGGAATGGCGACCGCATCCGCGCCTACATCTACGACGTTCGGCGCGAACCGCGCGGCCCGCAGATCTTCCTGTCGCGCACGCATCCGCAATTCACTGCCAAATTGTTTGCGCAGGAAGTACCCGAAATCTATGACGGCATCGTTGAAGTCAAGGCAGTCGCCCGCGATCCAGGATCGCGCGCCAAAATCGCCGTGATATCCCGCGATTCCTCAGTCGACCCCGTCGGCGCCTGCGTCGGCATGCGCGGCTCGCGCGTCCAGGCAGTGGTGAACGAGCTGCAAGGCGAGAAGATCGACATCATTCCATGGTCGCACGATATCGCCACGTTCGTCGTGAACGCGCTTGCACCGGCCGAAGTGGCAAAGGTTGTGCTGGATGAAGATAAGGAGCGTATCGAGGTCGTTGTCCCCGACCAGCAGCTGTCGCTGGCGATCGGGCGTCGAGGCCAAAACGTGCGCCTTGCCTCGCAACTCACCGGCTGGGACATTGATATCCTGACGGAGCAAGAGGAATCCGAACGCCGTCAGGCCGAGTTCGAAAACCGCACCAAAATCTTCGTGGAGGCGCTCAACCTCGACGAAGTTGTCGGTCAACTTCTTGCTTCTGAAGGCTTCGGCTCAATCGAAGAGCTTGCGCTTGTCGACGAGAAAGAAATCGCCGGTATCGAGGGTTTCGATGCCGATACTGCCCGCGAGTTGCAGGAGCGCGCTAAGGAATACCTGGCGCAGCAGGAAGCTGAGCTCGACGACAAGCGTAAGGAGTTGGGCGTCGAAGACGCGCTTAAGGACGTGCCTGGTGTGACCACTAAGATGCTGGTGGCGCTTGGTGAAAATGGCATCAAGACCGTAGAGGATCTGGCAGGCTGCGCCACGGACGATCTGACAGGCTGGACCGAGCGCAAGGACGGCGAGACCAAGCACGAGCCAGGCTTTCTCGATGGTCTCGGCATTTCACGCGAGGACGCCGAAGCCATGATCATGCAAGCCCGCCTGAAGGCCGGCTGGGTCACGGAAGCCGAGCTGGCTCCGCCTCCCGCTGAAGCGGCGGCCGAAGAGCCTGCACAACCCCAAGCCTGACGGAGTTGGCCCGACGATGCTGGCAATCGCGCAGGACGGAGAACTTGACGGTGGAACGACGAGCGTCGCCGCCGCGACCGAACGCACCTGTGCGCTGACACGCGAAGTCAGGCCGATCTCTGAATTATTGCGTTTTGTCGTGGGCCCCGCCGGAGAGGTCGTTCCCGACGTCAAGCGCAAATTGCCCGGCAGGGGCATCTGGGTCACTGCGACCCGTGCTGCGATCTCTGATGCGACCGAGCGCAACGTATTTGCCCGGGGCTTCCGCAAAGAGGTTCACGTCCCCCGGGATCTGGCGGCGCAGACTGAAAGGCTGCTCGAACGCGCGACACTCGACGCATTGGCAATCACCGGCAAAGCCGGCGCAATCGTCGGCGGCTTTGCCAAGGTCGAGGCGGCACTGGGCCGCGACGACGTTCTGGCCCTGATCCACGCGGCCGACGCTGCGGACAATGGCAACCGCAAGCTTGCCGCCGCTTTGCAGCGCAATACTGGGGGCAAACCCGGTGAAACCGCCATCATCGATACATTTACCGGTGCCCAATTGGATTTGGCATTAAGCCGCCCAAATGTGGTACATGCAGCCCTGCTTGCCGGACCCGGAAGCGAGACATTTCTCGCGCGCGTTGCGCGTCTGACGCGTTTTCGGACCGGTTTTTCGCCCGATGCAGTTAGCGCGCATGCGCCGACGAATGGCGCATAAGGACACAGTACGGAATGAGCGAGACAAAGAACCCCGGCGAGAAAAAACTTAGCGTCTCCGGCAAGACGCTGACGCTCAAGCCTCGTTCCGAGACGGGGACAGTGCGCCAAAGCTTCAGCCATGGCCGCAGCAAGCAGGTCGTGGTCGAGAAGGTCAAACGGCGGCTGGTCGGGAGCGAAACCAAGGCAGAAGCCCCGCCCGCAGCCGAACCCAAGAAGCCTGCCGGCAAGGCAGCTGCAACGCCGGCGGCCGGCCGCGGCGCAGCGCAGGCCGAGACAGCCCCCAAGCCAAAGCCTTCAGGCGTCGTGCTCCGCACGCTGACCGAGGAAGAGCGGAGTGCCCGCGCCCATGCGCTCGCCGATTCGCGCGTGCGTGAAGCCGAAGAGCGTAAAATTGCCGAAGAAGAGGCCCGCCGCCGGGCCAGCCGCGAAGCAACTCATCGTACCGAACGCGAGGCCGCGGAAGCACGCAAACGCGATGAAGAAGAGCGTCGTAAACACGACGAGGAATCCAAGCGCAAGGCCGGTGAAGTCGCCAAGAAGCGATTCGGCGTGGACGAAACTCCGCGCAGCGGGCCGGGCGCCCGTCTCACACTCGAAGCCGACGAAGATGAAGCACCGCGCAGCCGACGTGGCGCCGGCCGACCGGCAACCGCTCCGCGCGCGGCGCCTCGCGTTGGTGCCGAGAAACAGCGCGGACGTCTTACCGTCATCAATGCGCTTAGTGCCGGTGAAGTTCGCGAGCGTTCGGTCGCCTCTTTTCGCCGCCGTACCCAGCGGCTCAAGGGCGTCACGTCGGCGGAGCCGAAAGAAAAGCTCGTGCGCGAGGTCATTATTCCCGAAGCAATCACCATTCAGGACCTCGCCAACCGCATGTCCGAGCGCGCGGTCGACGTAATCCGCCTGCTCATGAAACAGGGGCAGATGGCGACGATCAACGACGTGATCGACGCCGATACCGCTCAACTCATCGCCGAAGAAATGGGCCATACTGTGCGCCGTGTGGCGGAAGCCGACGTGGAGGAGGGTCTTTTCGACGTAGCCGACGACCCGGAGCAGCTCGCGCCACGCGCTCCCGTCGTCACCGTCATGGGCCATGTCGATCACGGAAAAACGTCGCTGCTCGACGCCATCCGCTCGTCGGAAGTCGCTGCCGGCGAAGCCGGAGGCATCACGCAGCATATCGGTGCCTATCAGGTCACCGCGCCGTCGGGCGCCAAGATTACCTTCATCGACACGCCGGGCCACGCGGCTTTTACGGCGATGCGAGCCCGTGGCGCCAAGGTGACCGACATCGTCGTCCTCGTGGTCGCCGCTGACGACGGAGTGATGCCGCAGACGGTAGAGGCGATTCACCACGCCAAAGCGGCGAAGGTTCCGATCATCGTCGCGATCAACAAGATCGACAAACCTGACGCCAATCCGACTCGCGTGCGCACTGATTTGCTGCAGCATGAAATCCAGGTTGAATCCTTGGGCGGCGAGGTGGTGGACGTTGAAGTGTCCGCTACCAAGAAAACAAATATCGACAAGCTGCTCGAAATGCTCGGGTTGCAGGCGGAAATCCTCGATCTGAAGGCCAACCCGACACGTGCGGCCGAAGGTACCGTCATCGAAGCCAAACTCGACCGCGGCCGTGGCCCGGTTGCGACCGTGCTCGTCCAGCGCGGCACACTGCATGTCGGCGACCTCGTGGTCGCTGGGGCCGAATGGGGGCGGGTGCGCGCCCTGATGTCGGACACTGGCGATCCGATCGGCAGTGCCGGACCATCGACACCTGTAGAGGTGCTTGGCTTCTCGGGTACACCGGATGCTGGTGACCGCTTGGCAGTGGTAGAAAACGAAGCCCGCGCGCGCGAAGTTACCGATTACCGTGCACGACAGAAGCGCGAGAAGATGGCCGCACGTGCCACCGGCATGCGCGGGTCGCTCGAGCAAATGATGGCGCAGGCCAAAACGTCCGGCCGCAAGGAATTCCCGCTGGTGATTAAGGCTGATGTGCAGGGTTCAGTCGAAGCCATCATTGGCGCGTTGGATAAGCTTGCAACCGACGAAGTCGCCGCCCGCGTACTGCACTCAGGTGTCGGCGGTATTTCTGAGTCCGACGTCACGTTGGCCGAAGCGTCTGGCGTTCCGATCATCGCGTTCAACGTGCGCGCCAACAAGGAAGCGCGCGAGGCGGCCGAACGCGCCGGCATCGAAATCCGCTACTACAACATCATCTACGACCTGGTAGATGACGTTAAAAAGGCGATGTCGGGCCTGCTCGCTCCGACGCTGCGCGAAACCATGCTTGGCAACGCGCAGATCCTCGAGATCTTCAATATTTCCAAAGTCGGCAAGATCGCCGGCTGCAAGGTCACCGACGGCACCGTCGAACGCGGGGCAAACGTACGGCTGATCCGCGACAATGTGGTGATCCACGAAGGGAAATTGTCGCAACTCAAGCGATTCAAGGATGACGCGCGCGAAGTTGGCGCCGGTATGGAATGCGGCATGGCCTTTGAGAACTACCAGGACATGCGGCAAGGCGATGTAATCGAATGCTACCGAGTGGAGCAGATTCAGCGCTCGCTGTGAGTCCAAGTCTCAGGCGTGCGATCTGATTTTCTCTCCGCCAATTTCCACCGTCATGCCCGGGCTTGTCCCGGGCACCCGAAAAGGATGGCACATGCACGCCCTCCTAAATGAGATAGCCGCGACACGCCGGCCATGACAATCGAAAGTTTTTGAACAATGGCACGGCAGAAACAACGTCGCGATTCTTCGCCGAGTGGCTCGCAGCGACAGCTGCGCGTCGGCGAACTGGTGCGGCACGCGCTGGCCGATATGCTCACGCGTGGCGATGTACACGACCCCGTGATCGAAGGACACATGATCACAATTCCGGAAGTGCGTGTCACCGCCGACCTGCGGCTGGCGACAATCTACGTGATGCCGCTTGGCGGTCGTGACGCAGAAACAGTCGTTGCCGCGTTCGAGCGTCACAAGAAATTCTTGCGAGCCGAAATTGCCCACCGGATCAATCTGAAATTCGCACCGGACATCCGCTTCCGGGTCGACGACCGCTTTACCGAGGCCGAGCGCATCGACAAGCTCTTGCGCTCTCCGGACGTGCAGCGCGATTTGAAGCATGACGAGGACGGCGAGTGACCGAGCACAATTTGGACGATATCGACCACGCTCACTCTGTCCGGACGCCGGATGACGACGGTGGAAGACCGAAGCAGAAGAAACGCGACAAGCGCGACGTCCACGGCTGGGTCGTGCTCGACAAGCCTGTGGGCATGACATCAACGCACGCAGTAAGCGTAGTGAAGCGACTGTTCAGCGCGAAGCGCTGTGGTCACGCCGGCACGCTCGATCCGCTGGCTTCCGGCGCGCTGCCGATCGCGCTCGGCGAAGCGACCAAAACAGTCCCGTTCGTGATGGAGGGCCGCAAGCTCTATCGTTTCACCATACGTTGGGGCGAAGAGCGCGATACCGACGACGCCGAAGGACGCGCCGTTTCCACAAGCAAGGAACGGCCCTCACCTGATGCAGTGCGCGCGCTTCTGCCTTCCTACACCGGGCTCATTCAGCAAATTCCGCCGCGCTACTCGGCAATCAAAATCGAAGGTGAGCGGGCCTACGATCTCGCCCGTGATGGCGAGCAGGTGGAACTTGCCGCCCGGCCGGTCGAGATCGGCCGGTTGGAGCTCGTTAACATTCCCGATCGGGACCACGCCGTGCTTGAGGCCGAGTGCGGCAAGGGTACATATGTTCGCTCCCTGGCGCGTGATCTCGGCCGCGCTTTGGGCTGTTTTGGCCATGTCAGCGCCCTTCGCCGGGCAGCGGTCGGACCATTCGGCGAAGAAACCATGATTTTGCTGGAACAACTGGAGGCTCTGTGCCATAGAGCCGCGTCCGGCGAGGGCAGCCTCGCCGACGCTCTAATGCCCGTTGAGACCGCGCTGGACGACATCCCGGCGCTGGCCGTCAGCCGGGCAGATGCGGCAAGGCTGCAGCGAGGCCAAGCCGTCTTGTTGCGCGGACGGGACGCACCCAATTTCCGCGGCACGGTTTACGTCACGGTATCGGGCCAACTTCTGGCTCTTGCCGAACTGGATCGTGGCGAGATCGTCCCCAAGCGCGTGTTCAACCTCGCCGGCCTGATGGGCAGAGCCGCGCGCAAGAAAGGATGACCGATGTCGGTAACCGCCGGCCGCAAGGCCGAAGTAATCAAGACGTATGCCAAAAAGCCCGGGGATACCGGCTCGCCGGAAGTGCAAGTGGCGATCCTCTCCGAGCGCATCAACAATCTCACCGAGCATTTCAAGTCCCACGTCAAGGACAACCACTCTCGTCGTGGATTGCTCAAGATGGTGGGCCAGCGCCGCCAGCTGCTCGATTATCTGCGTCGCACTGACGAAGCGAGTTACAAGAATTTGATCGAGAAGCTCGGCATCCGCCGATGATTTATTCCGCGCAGGGCACGTAAGCCCTACGCGCTTCGTGCAGCGAATGCGACGCGTTCGCTTGATTGAGCCGGCGGCGATAGGCGCGGCCGGCGATTTGGCAAGAGCCGATTAAGGATCGCCTCTTGCAGCAAGGCAAGGTTCGAAACGCCATGGCAGGATCGCCAGACGCTGTTGCTCCCCGCACCGCGGTAACGCGCGACAGCTTCTCGCCGTCTTGCTCATGGCTTTCGGGACTCGCCGAAAACCATGAGAGAAAGACACAATGTTCGATATGCATCGCGTTGAGCTCGATTGGGGTGGGCGCAAGCTAACCCTCGAGACAGGCCGCGTAGCGCGCCAGGCCGATGGTGCCGTGCTCGCCACCTACGGTGAGACAACCGTGCTCGCCGCCGTGGTGGCGGCCAAGCAGCCAAAGGAAGGAATCGATTTCCTCCCGCTCACCGTCAACTACACCGAAAAATATTATGCAGCCGGACGCATTCCGGGCGGCTACTTCAAGCGCGAGCGTGGCCCGACCGAAAAAGACACTTTGACGTCGCGGTTGATCGACCGCCCGATCCGTCCGCTGTTCGCCGAAGGCTGGCGTTGCGATACCCAGGTGACAGTCACCGTCCTTTCGCACGACATGGAGAACGATCCTGATATCGTCGCCATGGTTGCGGCCTCCGCCGCGCTCACCCTGTCGGGCGCGCCATTTATGGGCCCGATTGGCGGCGCCCGCGTCGGCTTCATCAACAACGAGTATGTGCTCAATCCGGCACTCGACGAGATGCCGGAAAGCCAGCTCGATCTCGTCATCGCCGGCACCAATGATGCGGTGATGATGGTGGAATCGGAAGCCAAAGAGCTGTCTGAAGAGATCATGCTCGGTGCCGTAATGTTCGGCCACCGGCACTTTCAGCCGGTGATCGAGGCCATCATCAAGCTCGCTGAAAAAGCTGCAAAGGAGCCACGTGAATTGGCCGTTCCGGACCACAAAGCGCTGGAGCAGGAAATCCTCGGCCTCGCCGAAAAGGACCTGCGCGCCGCCTACTCGATCATGAAGAAGCAGGACCGCCAGGACGCCGTTGCCACCGTGAAAGAAAAGGTGATGGCACATTTCTTCCCGGAAGGCGCCGAGCCAAAATATGACAAGCTCGCGGTTGCCGGCGTGTTCAAGGAGCTTGAAGCCAAGATTGTGCGTTGGAACATCCTTGACACCAACAAGCGTATCGATGGCCGTGACCTCAAAACTGTGCGCCCGATCGTCGCGGAAGTTGGCGTGCTGCCACGTACCCATGGTTCAGCACTATTCACCCGCGGCGAGACTCAGGCGCTGGTGGTGGCGACGCTCGGCACAGCCGAAGACGAGCAATTCATCGACGCGCTACAGGGAACCTACAAAGAGACATTCCTGCTGCATTACAACTTCCCGCCTTATTCGGTGGGTGAAACCGGACGCGTCGGCGCGCCCGGTCGGCGCGAAATCGGCCACGGCAAGCTCGCCTGGCGCGCGATCCATCCAATGCTGCCGGCACCGGCCGAATTCCCCTACACCATCCGCGTCGTTTCCGAGATCACCGAGTCGAATGGCTCCTCGTCTATGGCATCCGTCTGCGGCTCCTCGCTGGCGCTGATGGATGCGGGCGTGCCGCTCAAGCGGCCGACAGCCGGCATCGCCATGGGCCTCATTCTCGAAGACAAGCGCTACGCCGTGCTCTCCGACATCCTCGGCGACGAGGACCATCTCGGCGACATGGACTTCAAGGTGGCTGGTACCGAAAACGGCGTCACATCGCTGCAGATGGACATCAAGATCGCCGGCATCACCGAGGAGATCATGAAGGTTGCCCTTGCCCAGGCAAAGGACGGCCGTATGCACATTCTCGGCGAGATGGCAAAGGCACTTACCGCAGCGCGCGCCGAACTGGGTGAGCATGCCCCGCGCATCGAGATGTTCAAGATTCCGACCGACAAGATCCGCGAAGTCATCGGAACGGGTGGAAAGGTGATCCGCGAAATCGTCGAGAAGACGGGCGCCAAGATCAACATCGAGGACGACGGCTCTGTGAAGGTCGCCTCGGCCAATGCTGATTCAATCAAGGCGGCGATCAACTGGATCAAGTCGATCGCGTCCGATCCGGAGGTTGGCCATATCTACGAAGGAACCGTGGTAAAAGTCATGGACTTTGGCGCCTTCGTGAACTTCTTCGGCGCCAAGGACGGCCTCGTCCATATCAGCCAGCTTGCGCCACGGCGCGTGAATAAAGTCACCGACGTCGTCAAGGAAGGCGACAAGGTGAAGGTGAAGCTGCTTGGCGTGGACGAGCGCGGCAAGGTCCGCCTGTCCATGAAGGCGGTCGATCAGACCACTGGCGAGGACATTGAAGGCAAGCAGCGGCCCGAAGGCGGCGAGCAGCCGCAAGCGGCCCAAGGCGGCGCTGAGTAAGCAGTTTTTATCAACGAATGCGAAAGGGCGGTCACAGCGACCGCCCTTTTATTTTGCGCGCGGGCGTGTGCCACGCACTTGCGGTGCCGAGCGCTTTCGTGACGATGTCGCTGAGCGCAGCGAAGTCCTTGCGTCGCGGCGAGGTGCGCCGCCATGCGAGACCGATGATGCGCGCGGGCTGAGGCTCGGAAAAGCGCAACAGCTTCACGCGGTCATCGCGCACCTCGGTTTCAGCGGCAACCTCTGGCAGCAGCGTTACGCCATAGCCGTTGGCTACCATCTGCATCACAGTCGCGAGCGAAGTGGCGCCTAAACCGGCTAGCGTATCGCGGCGCGGGGTCGCACAAAATGTCAGCGCTTGATCGCGCAGGCAGTGTCCCTCCTCCAGCAGGATCAGCCGGCGCTGATCGACATCCGCAACATCGATACGACCGCGCAGCGGCCGTTCGTCGGCAGCCGGCACCGCCAGCAGAAATGGATCCTCGAAAAGCTTCAGCGTCTCAACGTCGGCACCTTCCACCGGCAGCGCCAGCATCACGCAGTCGAGCTCGCCGCGCACAAGTTCTTCAAGCAGCATCTTGGTTTGCGTTTCGCGCAGCTCCAGTTGCAACCGCGGATATTTCGCCTGCAGTCGCGGCAGCACGCGCGGCAGGACGTAAGGAGCGAGCGTCGGGATAACGCCGAGTTTGAGCTGACCGCTGAGCACATCGCGGTGGCGAGCGAAATCGACGAGGTCGCGGGTGGCGGCGAGAATACGTTCGGCGCGCTCCGTCACTTGCAGGCCAGTGTCGGTGAGCGCGATCTCGTTTGGCCGCCGCTCAACAAGTTCGGTGCCGATCTCGCGCTCGAGCTCACGCACCTGCATCGAGAGCGCCGGCTGACTGACTGAACAGTCTTCGGCCGCCCGTCCGAAATGCCTGTGGCGGGCGAGCGAGGTGAAATAACGCAACTGGCGCAAAGTGATCACGCCGATAAGCTAGCCTTATCGAATACGCCAAGCAATACGATTAGACCTGATCGTTGACATAGAGCAATTTGAAAGTATGCGCCTTCCGCTAGGGAGAACACCCCCGGCAAGAACAGCATAATAATTCCATACAACGGGAAGAAATTACAAAACACGATCGGAGAGAAACATGGACGCAAAAACCGATGACAAGAGCGCGGGCAAGTGTCCGTTCACGGGCACTCGCGGACACTCGAACCGTGACTGGTGGCCGGATGCCCTGAGCATCGAAATGCTCCATAGGAACTCCGACCTGTCCGATCCGATGGGCAAGGGTTTCAACTACCCTAAGGAGTTCAAGAGCCTCGACCTCAAGGCCGTCATCCGGGACCTCCGCGCTCTAATGACGCATTCGCAGGAATGGTGGCCGGCCGATTTCGGCCACTACGGCGGGCTGATGATCCGAATGGCATGGCACAGCGCGGGCACGTACCGGATCACCGATGGGCGCGGTGGCGCCGGCGCCGGACAACAGCGTTTCGCACCGCTCAACTCCTGGCCGGACAACGCGAACCTCGACAAGGCGCGCCGGCTGCTGTGGCCGATCAAGCAGAAATACGGCCGCAAGATTTCTTGGGCCGATCTAATGATCCTCGCCGGCAACGTCGCGCTCGAGTCGATGGGCTTCAAGACGTTCGGATTCGCCGGTGGCCGTGCCGATGTCTGGGAGCCCGAAGAGCTTTACTGGGGTCCAGAAGGGGCGTGGCTCGGCGACGAACGCTACAGCGGCGAGCGTCAACTCGCCGAACCGCTCGGCGCCGTGCAGATGGGCCTGATCTACGTCAACCCGGAAGGCCCGAATGGCAATGCCGACCCGATCGCAGCGGCCAAGGACATCCGCGAGACCTTCTTCCGCATGGCGATGAACGACGAAGAGACTGTTGCGCTGATCGCCGGCGGCCATAGCTTCGGCAAAACCCACGGCGCCGGCGATCCATCGCTGATTGGCCCGGATCCGGAAAGCGGCGCGCTTGAGGATCAGGGACTCGGCTGGAAGAGCAAGTACGGCACCGGCATCGGCGCTGATGCCATCACCGGCGGTCCGGAAGTCACCTGGACGCAGACGCCGACCAAATGGAGCAATCTCTTCTTCAAGAACCTGTTTGAAAATGAATGGGAACTGACGAAGAGCCCGGCCGGTGCGAAGCAGTGGAAGGCGAAGGGTGCGGAAGCCTCTATCCCGGACGCCTTCGAAAAGTCGAAGAAGCATGTGCCAACCATGCTGACAACGGATCTCTCGCTGCGGTTCGATCCGGCCTACGAGAAGATCTCGCGGCGCTTCTATGAGAATCCGGACCAATTTGCGGACGCGTTTGCCCGCGCCTGGTTCAAGCTCACGCACCGCGACATGGGTCCTCGCCCACGCTATCTCGGCCCGCTGGTGCCGAAAGAGACACTGATCTGGCAGGACCCGATCCCTTCGGTGAATCACAAGCTGATCGGGGACAAGGACATCGCGACGCTGAAGGCGAAGATCCACGCCTCCGGCCTGTCGGTGTCGCAGCTGGTGTCGGCCGCCTGGGCGTCGGCGTCGACGTTTCGCGGCTCGGACAAGCGCGGCGGCGCTAATGGCGCCCGCATCCGTCTCAGCCCCCAGAAGGACTGGGAAGTCAACCAGCCGGCGCAGCTCAGCACAGTTCTGAAAAAACTCGAGACGATCCAGCAGAAGTACGCCAAGAGAGTTTCGCTTGCCGACCTAATCGTTCTCGGCGGATGTGCCGCGATAGAGAAAGCCGCGAAGGACGCCGGTCACAAAGTAAAGGTACGCTTCACACCGGGGCGCATGGACGCCACGCAGGAG
>DATBTA010000018.1:0-9197 GCA_036559505.1 Pseudolabrys sp.
GGCGGCCCGCGCTGCGGCCACCGGCTTTGCGATCCCGTAGATGCGGCCGATGAACTCGAGATTCTCGCGCACCGACAGGTCCTGATACAGGCTGAAGCGCTGCGTCATGTATCCGACCTGCAACTTGATCTTGTCGGTTTCTGTGCGGATGTCGTAGCCGAGGCAGGTGCCGGTGCCTTCATCCGGCGTCAGCAGGCCGCATAGCATGCGGATCGTGGTCGTCTTGCCGGAGCCGTTCGGGCCCAGGAAGCCATAGATCGTGCCGCGCTTGACCTGCATCGAAAGGTTTCGCACCACCGCGCGCCCATCGAATTTTTTTGTCAGGCCGTGCACATCAATGACGATATCGGCCTCATTCATTTCGAAGATCCTTGCGGCAGAGTGACAGTCACGGGCTGGCCGACGCGGAATTTCTCCGGATGCTCCGGCCGCGCCTCGATCAGGAATACGAGCTTGGCGCGCTCCTCCACGCTGTAGATCACCGGCGGGGTAAATTCGGCGCTGCGCGCGATAAAACTGATCTTCGCGGTCAGGTCCTTGTCGCAACCGTCACAGGATATTGCCACGACATCGCCGTACTTGAGCTCTGGCAACAAGGCTTGCGGCGCGAAAAACCGGATCTTCAGATTGCCGGGCGGCAGCAAGGCCACGACCGGCCGTCCAGCCGGCACGGTTTCGCCCGGCCGGTAGTAGATCTGTTCGATGGTCCCATCGCCGGGACTGTGGGCGTTGCGGCGGGCAAGCCTCGTCTGTGCCCACTCCAGATTGGCTTTCGCCTGGCGCAGCGCCGCCTCGGCATCGTCATAGGCCTTCTGCGTGCCGGCAGCCGATTTCAGCAATTCCTTGGCGCGATCGAAAGCCTGTTGTGCATTTATAACGGCGGTGTTCCGCACGACGACATCCGCTTTTTGCAGATCGTCGTCCACTGTGAACAGCAGGTCGCCTTTCTTGACGTGATCGCCTTCACGAACTTTCAGCATTTCGACACGTCCCTGCTCGTCGGGCGAGACGAAAACCAGCTCGGCCTCGACCCAACCCTGCAGAACGCGGTCGTTGCTGTTGTCACAGCCTGCAAGCGCGAGCGTCGCGAAAACGAGGGCCAGACTAGCGAGAGTTCTGGTCATGGCACTCTCCCCTGCGCGAATAACAGGTCGAGATGTGTCTTCATCATCTTGCGAACGTCGAGTGGCTCGAAACGTTCGAACAAGCCGTTCCAGACGATGGCGACGAGACCCGGCGCGGCAATGATCTGCGGAAAGTCCGCGAGCCCTTCCGGCACTTCGCCACGTGCAGCCGCGCGCGCCAGCAGCGCCCGTACAGCCGCAATGATGCGGGAAAGAACTTCCCGGTAATAGAACTCGGCGAGCTTGGGAAAACGACGCCCCTCCGAAATCATGAGGCGCACGACGTCTTTCCGTCGCGTTTCGTAAACCTGACTGACGAACAGGTCGACGATGCGGTCGGCCAGCACCGGCAGTGGCACATCGGCCTGCCCCATCGCCTCGATCGTCCCGACCAAAGGCGTCAGCATTGTCCTGATCAGTTCCTGGAATAAGTTCTCCTTGTCGCGGAAGTAGAGATAGATAGTGCCTTTGGCGACGCCCGCGCGGCGCGCCACGTCCTCGAGGCGGGCGGCCTCGAAGCCGCGGCTGGAAAATTCGTCGAGCGCGGCGGCCAGAATGGCTTCGCGGCGTTCACCGCTGCGCGCCTTACGTCCGGCGCTGGCCGGTACCGCCGCAGCACGCGCCGCCTCGGCGGCACGCTTGCGTCGGCCGGCGCGGCTTGCTGCTGATTGTCGAAACCCGGCTACGCGACGCATCGCTACACCTTTGTTTGTGACTGACCAGTCAGTCATAATCTAGGACGAAAGCATGCCACGCGCAAGGTGCCTGAATTATTCTTATATTGTAATGAGTTAGATCAAGGTGGCCGCAATCGCGGCACGTGCGGTGTTGACTGCGACAACCATCAGCGTGGCCGTGGCGAGCACCAAGGCCAACACCACAAGCGCGCGCATCAACGGGGCATAGACGCCAATCATCGCCCTTCCCTGCTGTCCCTCTCAGCTAGGAGCGAGTCGGCCAGGGCGATCAATGATTCGAATCTCAGGCGCGCTCAATTTCGGCCTTGACGGCCAAAAGCGACTCGGGAGTGTCCACGTCAGTCAGCGCTGCGTCGCCGGCAACCGGCACTTCGACGACCGCTTCGGCATAGTTGCCGATCAGATGGCGTGCGCCGACATCTCCCTGGATCGCCATCAGGTCGTGAAAAAAGCGGCGCGACCAAACCACCGGATTACCGCGCCGCCCATCGATGCTCGGCACGACCACGAGCGCGCCGCGTTCGGGATCAAATGCGGCGATCAATCGGTTGATCAAGGCAGCATCGACTTGCGGCATGTCGCCGAGGCACACGACCGCCGCGTCGGCCTCTTCCGGCACCGCCGCAATGCCGGCCTTGAGTGAGGTGCCAAGACCCTCCGCATAGTCCGCGTTGTGCACGAAACGGACCGGCAACCCCTTGAGCGCAGCTTCCACCTTCTCGCGCTCGTGGCCGGTCACGACGATGACGGGCTGGGCGCGCGAAGCAGAGGCCTGCTCTGCCGCAATACGCACCAGCGGCTTGCCGCCGATTTCGGCGAGCATCTTGTTGACGGCACCCATGCGCGTCGAGCGTCCTGCCGCCAGCACCAGCGCCGCAACACGGCGTCCGGCCTCGGGGATACGTTCCTCGCGCGGCTGCGGACGCGTGACGATCTCCATCAGCAGTCCCCCGACGCCCATGCCGGTGACGTCCGCACGCGTGACTGGCAATCCCGCAAGGAGACGCATCAGAATCCAGTCAAAACCATTTTCCTTCGGGCTGCGCGCGCAGCCGGGAGCGCCGAGCACCGGCTGACCGCGCGCCTTGCCGATCAGCATAAGATTTCCCGGATCGACCGGCATCCCGAAGTGCTCAATGTCGCCGCCGACCGCTTCGATAGCCGCCGGAATAACGTCGCGGCGATCCGCTATCGCGGAGGCGCCAAAAACGATGACGAGCTCGGCGCCGGCCTTGAGCAGTTCGTCGATTGCACGTGCCAACGCGGCTTGATCGTGCGGCACTCTCTTTTCGGCGATGATGGTCGCACCGGCTGGAGCGATGCGCGTGGCGGTAATCTTCAAGGTCTTTTCGATGACTTTTGGAGCAAGACCGGGCAACAGCGTGGACACCACGCCGATCTTGCGCAGCTTGTAGGGCGCAACACGAATGACCGGCCTGGCTTTCGCCGCAGCTGCCATCGCCTGGTCGCGCGCGGCTTTCGCCACCGCAAACGGAATGATCTTTACGGTCGCGACCATTTCGCCTTCGACCACCGGCTTGTAGGCCGGCAGCGTCGCCAGTGTGACCGCTTCGTCGATCCGGTTGAGCGCGTCGACCGCATCCCGATCGACAGCCAGAATTCCAGCACTCTCGGCGAACAGATTGCAGCGACCTGTGAAAGCCCGATCGGTGCGCACGCTTTCGCCCGCAATTGCCGCTGCAATATCGGCCGCCGCCTGATCTTCCGAGACGTCGCCCGGGTCGAGGCGCGCCACGGTAATTTCCTTCACGCCCGCCGTCTTGAGGGCAGCCACTTCGGCAGGCCCGATCAGCGTCCCTTTCTTGAGGACGAAATCGCCCTGGCGGATCGAATGCACCGCGGTACCGCCGACGGCCTCGGCGATCGGGACGGAGCCGAATTTCATGCCGCCTCCGCTTTCTGCCGAAGCACCTGCGTGATCTGGCCCATGATCGCAACCGCGATTTCGGCCGGCGACACGGCATCGATGTCGAGCCCGATCGGCGCATGGATGCGGGCAATATCGGCATCGCTCAGCCCATCTTGCTTCAGTCGTTCCACCCGCCGGGCGTGTGTCTTCCGGGAACCGAGCGCACCGATATAGAAGCAATCGCGCGCGAGCGCATGCTTGAGTGCCGGATCGTCAATTTTCGGATCGTGCGTGAGCGCAACGAAAGCCGTGTAGTGGTCAATGCCAAGCGGTGGCAATGCCACGTCCGGCCATTCGGCGATCACTTTCACGTCGGGAAACCGCTCGATCGATGCAAAGGCGGTGCGCGGGTCAACAATTGTCACGTCGTAACCGAGCAGTTGTCCGATCGGGGCCAAAGTCTGACTGATGTGCACCGCGCCGGTGATCACCAGTCGCGGTGACGGCACATAGACCGTCAGAAAAAATCGCCCTTGCGGTGTTTCCTCCATGCCGCTCTTGGCCATCCGCAGGCGCTTGTCCAGGATCTCCTTCAAAGGATCCTTGGCCACCTCACCGGCTTTGACCAAACGTTGCTCGCCGCTCACGACATCGGTCACAAGCACGGCCGCGCGCCGTGCCGCGCGCTCCGCATTCAGCGCATGCAGGACGTCAAGCTTCACGTCAGCCTACTTTCTCCACATAGACACGGATGGTGCCGCCGCAGGACAAGCCGACCTTCCAGGCCGTTTCATCTGCAACGCCGAATTCGAGCATTTTCGACTTGCCGCTCTCGATCACGTCCATCGCTTCGGTCACCACGGCGCCCTCGACGCAGCCGCCCGATACGGATCCGAGAAAATTACCTTCGTTATCGATGACAAGGTTCGAGCCGACAGGTCGCGGCGCCGACCCCCATGTCTCAACCACCGTTGCAAGCGCAACCTTGCGCCCGTCTTTGCGCCATTCCTCGGCAGCCTTGAGAATGTCTTCATCGCGCGAAAGCATCGAAATCCTCCATCACGCAACCTGCCTCAGCAGATCTTTCGGATTGTATCCCTTTGCCGGCGCACCGGATAAGGCGCGCACAAGCTCTTTCATCGAGTCCAGATTGTGGATCGGCCGTAACTCATCAACGTGTGGCAACATGGTTTGCACGCCTTTGGCACGGGCTTCGAAGGCGTGAAAACGAAGCAGCGGATTGAGCCATATCAGCCGCTTGCACGATCGATGAAGCCTATCGATTTCAAAGGCGAGGGTGTCGTCGGCGTCCCGTTCGAGTCCATCGGTGATTAGCAGCACCACTGCGCCCTGCCCTAGCACCCGGCGCGCCCACTGCTTGTTGAACACGTGAAGCGATGAGGCAATGCGCGTACCGCCCGACCAATCGGCCACGTTGGCCGAGCACGCGGCCAGCGCCTCGTCCGGATCGCGTTGCCGGATCGCACGGGTGACATTGGTCAGCCGCGTGCCGAAGAGAAATGTGGTGACGCGTTTGCGGGCGTCGGTAACGGCGTGCAGGAAATGCAGAAACAGCCGCGTGTATTCGCTCATCGAGCCCGATATATCGAGCAGAGCGACAATCGGCGGTTCCTTCAGTCGGGGCCCGAAATATTTCAAGTCGATGACCGCGCCGCCTGCCTTCATGCTGGCGCGCAGAGTGCGCCGGATGTCGATCAGGTGGCCGCGTCGATTTTGCCTGAGACGCCTTGTGCGGACTTCGTCGAGCGGCAGCGTCAGGCGTGCGATGGCATCCTTGGCCGCCGCGACCTCTGCCGCCGTCATTTGCGCAAAATCTTTTTTATGCAGTACCTCGCGGTCGGAGACGGTCAGCCGTGCGTCGACCTCGATTTCCGATTGATCCTGTGCGCGTTCGTTGAGTCCGGAAAACAGCGCCTCCTGGATGCGCTGCGCGCCCGGTGCGGGCGATTTTGCCGTTGGCTCCATGGTTTGCGGAATCATCGATGCAATCAGCTTCTCGATGTAGCCTCGTTTCCGGAAGAAGATTCGAAATGCCTGGTCAAAGAGAATTGTATGCTCGTGCCGTTTCACAAAGACGGCGTGCAGCGTCCAGTAAAAATCATCGCGCGCACCGACACGCGCGACGTTCAACGCCTCGAGGGCGTCAAGGACGGCACCCGGCCCAACCGGCATCCCGGCTGCGCGCAATGCACGAGCAAAGTAGACAATGTTTTCGGCAAGACGTCCCTCAGGCGCGGCCATGATATTACTCCGCCGCCCTTAGCTCCGACTTCACCTCGTCGAGCAAGGCCTTCACCTTGGTGCCGTCGAGGCGGGCAATGTCGTCCTGGTACTTCAGAAGTACGCCGAGCGTGTCTGACACGGTGGCGGGATCAAGCGCCACAACATCGAGTTCGGTCAGCGCGCCGGCCCAATCCAGTGTCTCGGCGACGCCCGGCGACTTGAACAGGTCTTCCTTGCGCAACGCCTGCACGAAGGCGACGACCTGCTCGGACAGTTTTTTTGCAATGCCCGGCACTTTCGCACGGAGAATTTTCAATTCGCGCGCGGCATCCGGATATCCGACCCAGTGGTAGAGACATCGGCGCTTGAGCGCATCGTGTACTTCACGGGTTCGATTGGACGTAACGACGACGATTGGCGGGTGTGGCGCCTTCACGGTGCCGAGCTCCGGCACGGTGACCTGGAAATCGGCGAGCACTTCCAGAAGAAATGCTTCGAAGGCTTCGTCCGTCCGGTCGATTTCATCGATGAGGAGCACCGGTGCGCCCGCAGGGTCCGGCTCCAGCGCCTGAAGCAAGGGGCGCTTGATGAGGAAGCGCTCCGAAAACACGTCACTCTCGATGCGAGCCTTGTCTCCTTCGCCTTCCGCTTCGGCAAGACGGATGGCGATCATCTGCGCGCCGTAATTCCACTCGTAGACGGCCGCGGATACATCCAGCCCCTCATAGCACTGCAGCCGGATGAGACGCCGGCCCAACGTCGTGGCCAGCACTTTCGCAATCTCGGTCTTGCCGACGCCCGCCTCACCCTCGACGAACAGCGGACGGCCCATTTTGAGAGCCAGGTAAAGCACGGTCGCCAGCGAGCGATCGGCGATGTAGTCCGCCTTGGCCAGCAGATCGAGGGTTGAATCGATGGAATTCGGCAGGGTCTTGTCGGTCATGCAGGGACTTTATCCTACCACGCGCCTGTCTTACATGTGGGGAGCCAAGGCCCCGACAGCCAGGATTTAGCTATGAGCAAGCCAATAACCCTCGAGAAAGACGCACTGCAATTCCCCACGATCGACCCGGGGGTGCGGATCGGGCATGTCCATCTGAAGGTCGCCGATCTGCAAAGGGCGCTCGATTTCTACTGCGGGGTGCTGGGTTTTACGCTCACCACCAGCCGGCCAGGCGCCGCCTTCATATCGGCCGGCGGCTATCATCATCATCTCGGCCTCAACACCTGGGAGAGCCGGGGTGGATCACCGCCCGCGCCCGGCACCACGGGCCTTTACCATACGGCCATTCTCTACCCGACCCGTAAGCTGCTCGCCGACGCTCTGCGCCGGCTCATCGTGGCGAAGATCCCGCTTGAGGGCGCCAGCGACCACGGTGTGAGCGAAGCGCTCTATCTGCGTGATCCCGACGACAACGGAGTCGAGCTCTACTGGGACCGTCCGAAAGGCAAATGGCCGAAAAAGCCGGACGGCTCGTTGCAGATGTACACGAACCCGCTCGACCTCCACGACCTGCTCGCGGAGCTTGACCGGCCGGACAAATAGCCGTCGCTAAACGCTCAGACGCACGAGTGCCATTGCTGCAGCGGTTAGCATCACGACGAAGATTGGAAAAATCTCGACCACGTTGACCTGCACAGTTGGCGCGCCCGTCGCTCCAACGCAGCGATCGCGCATCGGTTCCTGCGCGATCAATGCTCGCGATCAAATGTGGACGTGTTATGTCGGGCAGCCGACTATGAATGCTTGTTCAGGCCGTTGCTTTGGCAAGCGCTCTCCGTGCCAGAACACCAACCAAATGGGCGCGGTATTCGGGACTGGCGTGAATATCGCTGTTCATGCCGTTGGCGGGTATCGTCATGCCTTCGATTGATTTGGCGGCGAAGCGTTTCTTGAGCGCCTCCTCGAAGGATTTCACGCGAAAAACACCCTTGGCGCCCGCGCCGGTCACTGCCACGCGGATGTCGGCGCCACGCTTCGACACGAACACGCCAACGAGCGCGAAGCCCGACGCCGGATGCTTGAACTTTTCGTAGGCCGCCTTCTTGGCGATCGGAAAGCTCACCTTCGTGATGATCTCACCGTCCTCGAGCGCGGTTGAAAACATGCCGGTGAAAAAATCATCGGCGGCAATCCGCCGCTTGTTGGTGATGATCGTGGCCCCGAGTCCGAGGCAGGCCGCCGGATAGTCAGCGTTGGGGTCGTTGTTGGCGATCGAACCGCCAATCGTGCCGCGATTGCGAACCTGCGGATCGCCAATCGACCCTGGAACTGATGCGAGGCCGGGCAACAGTTGTTGAAGTGCCGACGAATTGGCCGCGTCGACATGCCGCGTCATAGCCCCGATCACGATCGATCGGCCCTTCTGCTCGACACCGCTCAATCCTTCGACCAAAGACAAATCGATGAGGGCGGAAGGCTGCGCCAGGCGTTGCTTCATCACCGGCAAAAGCGAGTGCCCGCCCGCCAGCAGCTTTGCTTCCGGGTTGCGGGCCAGGAGACCGGCCGCCTGACGGACCGTGGTCGGACGATGGAAAGTAAAATTGTACATCTCAAAATCTCCCGTAACTACGCGGCTTGGCGCGGTTGTCCATTTTTGAGCGCTGCCCAAACCGTTTGTGCGGTTGCAGGCATGACGAGATTCTCACTGCCGATTGCGTCAGTGATGGCATTGATCACGGCTGCCGGTGCTGCGATCGCCCCGGCCTCTCCGCACCCTTTGATGCCGAGCGGATTCGACGGCGCCTTCGTTTCAGTAAGGCCAACCTTGAACGAGGGCAGGTCGTGGGCATGCGGCATGCAATAATCCATCAGCGACCCGGTCACGAGCTGACCTTCTTTGTCGTACACCGCGCCCTCCAGCAGGGCCTGCCCGATGCCTTGCGCGATACCGCCGTGAACCTGCCCTTCGACAATCATCGGATTGACGACTGTGCCGAAATCGTCGACGGCGGTCCAATTCACGATTTCAGTCTTGCCGGTCTCACCATCAATCTCGACCTCGCAAATATGGCAGCCGGCCGGGAATGTGAAATTGGTCGGATCGTAGAAGCTGGTTTCTTTCAGCCCGGGCTCGAGCTCCTGCCCCGCAAACTTGTGCGCGATGTAGGCATTGAGTGAGACGTCGCCCCATGCCGCCGATTTGTCGGTGCCTGCGACGGTGAATTTTCCGTCCTTGAAGACGATATCGCCTTCCGCCGCTTCCAGCATGTGAGCGGCAACCTTTTTTGCTTTCGCCTCGATCTTGTCGAGCGCCTTCA
>DATBTA010000019.1:0-8628 GCA_036559505.1 Pseudolabrys sp.
ACTGTCGAAAGCGCTTGGACTTGACTCCGGAACAAACACTGAACTATGTTCTCTCTCTGTTCTGGGAGAGAAGCAATGCTGAAAACCGTAGTTCAGGAAGCCGCCGCGCTGGCCTCGCTGTCACTGTTCGTCGGGATGATCGCCATCTGGACCCAGGTGCTCGGAAATCTATAGGGCCGGCGTTCTCGCATTTGGCCGCAATGGCCGGGTCACTTCTGGCGCATCGTCGTCGGTAGAGCGCGTGCTGCGAAAAGCGGGCATAGCGGACTTGGACGCGGCATTCTCAGTGGACGCAGCCGCCGACTGTCCTCACTCTGTGCCGGTTGAAGGAATCAGACAAAGCCACTGACATGGCCGGCCTCGACTTCGTGCACTTGCACGTGCACTCGTCCTATTCCCTGCTGGAAGGCGCGCTCACAATCTCGCGGCTGGCGGAGCTCGCGAAAGCGGACCGGCAGCCGGCGCTCGCGCTGACCGATACCGACAACATGTTCGGCGCGCTGGAATTCTCGGAAAAAATATCCGGTTACGGCATCCAGCCGATCATCGGCTGTGCGCTTGCCGTCGACTTCGGCGATACCGATCACGGTCCGCGCAATCCCAACGCCCAGCCCGAGCGCGCGCGCATTGTGCTGCTTGCCACGCGGTCCGAGGGTTACCGCAGCCTGATGCGTCTGAATTCGCGCGCTTTCCTGGAAACGCCGGCGAACGAACCGCCCCGCATGAAGGCTGAATGGCTGGCCGGGGAAACTGCCGGCATCATTGCGCTCACGGGTGGACCAGGCGGGCCACTCGATGGTGCGCTTGCCGCCGGACAAAGCCATCTGGCGACCGGTCGTCTCGACCTGTTACTTGAGCTGTTCGGCGACCGGCTCTATGTCGAACTACAGCGCCATGGGACATCCTCCGAGCGGCGAGCCGAGCCGGGCCTGATTGAGCTTGCCTACGCCAAATCAGTGCCGCTGGTCGCCACTAACGAGCCGTATTTTGCGGCCGCGCAGGATTACGAGGCGCATGACGCGCTGATCTGCATCGCCGAAGGCCGACTGCTCGCAGAGACAGAGCGGCGCCAGCTGACGCCGGAGCATCGCTTTAAGTCTCGTGCGGAAATGGTTGAACGCTTTGCCGATCTCCCGGAAGCTGTTGCGTCGACTGTGGAGATAGCGCGGCGCTGCGCATTTCGTCCGCGCACGCATCAGCCCATCCTTCCTCGCTTTTCCGTCGGCGATAACGGCAGTGCGCTCGACGAGGCGAGCGAGTTGCGCAAGCGCGCCGAGGCGGGGCTCGAGAGCCGCCTTGCATCCGCCGGCGTTGCGCCCGGCCACACGGTTGGTGAATACCGCGAGCGGCTCGACTTCGAGCTGGGCGTCATCGCGGGCATGAAATATCCGGGCTATTTCCTGATCGTCTCGGACTTCATCCAATGGGCGAAGAAACAAGGCATACCCGTTGGTCCTGGTCGTGGTTCGGGCGCAGGGTCGCTCGTTTCTTACGCGCTCACCATCACCGACCTGGATCCGATCCGGTTCGGGTTGCTGTTCGAGCGGTTTCTGAACCCCGAGCGCGTGTCGATGCCTGATTTCGACATCGACTTCTGCCAGGACCGCAGGGATGAGGTGATCCGATATGTCCAGGAGCGCTACGGGCGCGACCAGGTGGCGCAGATCATCACCTTCGGCACGCTGCAGGCGCGCGGCGTTCTCCGTGACGTCGGCCGCGTATTGCAGATGCCTTACGGGCAAGTTGACAAGCTCTGCAAGCTCGTGCCGCAGAACCCCGCGGCGCCGGTTTCGCTAAAGCAGGCGATCGAGGGCGAACCGCGGCTGCAGGCCGAACGCGACAGTGAGCCCGTCGTCAAGCGGGCTTTCGACATCGCGCAGAAGCTTGAGGGCCTCAATCGCCACGCCTCGACCCACGCCGCCGGCATCGTGATCGGTGACCGGCCCTTGTCCGAATTGGTGCCGCTCTACCGCGATCCGAAGTCCGACATGCCGGTCACCCAGTTCAACATGAAATGGGTGGAGCAGGCGGGGCTGGTGAAATTCGACTTCCTCGGTCTCAAGACGCTCACGGTGCTGCAGACGGCTGTTGCGCTGGTGAAGCGGCGCGGTATCGATATTGATCTTTCGGCCATCCCGCTGGACGACAAAAACACCTACGATCTTCTGGCCCGCGCTGAAGCGGTTGGCATCTTCCAACTGGAAAGCGCGGGCATGCGCCGCGCGCTGCTTGATATGCGGCCGGACCGTTTCGAGGACATCATCGCGCTGGTCGCGCTCTATCGCCCGGGCCCGATGGCGAACATCCCGACCTACTGCTCGCGCAAGCACGGCATGGAGCGGCCCGACTACATTCACCCGAAGCTTGAGCCGATCCTGCGCGAGACCTTTGGCGTCATCATCTATCAGGAACAGGTGATGCAGGCCGCGCAAATTCTTGCCGGGTTTACGCTCGGTGAAGCCGATCTTCTGCGCCGTGCGATGGGCAAGAAGATAAGAAAGGAAATGCAGGCCCAGCGTGAGCGCTTCGTCTCCGGCGCCGTTGAGCGCGGCGTCGAACGCAATCAGGCGGATGCCATCTTCGACCTGCTCGAGCGCTTCGCCGAATATGGCTTCAACAAAAGCCATGCGGCTGCTTATGCGCTGGTCGCCTACCAGACCGCCTACATGAAGGCGAATTTTCCGGTCGAGTTCTTGGCGGCCACCATGACGCTCGACATGGGCAATACCGACAAGCTCGCCGAATTCCGTGCCGAAGCCGAACGGCTTGGCATTGCGGTCGATCCGCCGTCGATCAATCACTCGGCGGTCGAATTCGAGGTCGACGGCAACACGATCATCTACGCGCTCGCCGCACTTAAGGGTGTCGGCAGGCAAGCTGTCGAGGCGATCATGGCCGCGCGCGCGGGCCGGCCATTTGGCGATCTCGCGGATTTTGCCGGACGGGTGAATCCGCGCGCCGTCAACAAGCGTGTGCTTGAAAGCCTTGCGGCGGCAGGCGCGTTCGATGCTTTCGAGAAAAATCGCGCGCGCGTTTTCGCGGCGGTCGATGCCGTGCTTGGCCGCGCGCAGCGCAGCCACGACACGGCCGCGATCGGGCAAAGTGAATTGTTCGGCGGCGGGCCTGTCCGGGAGCAGATTGTGTTGCCGCAGATCGAACCATGGCTTCCGGCCGAGCGATTGCGCCGCGAGTACGAGGCGGTCGGCTTCTTCCTGTCCGGCCACCCGCTCGACGACTATGCGGCCGTGCTGAAAAAGCTGCGGGTTCAGCCTTGGGCGGAATTCTCGCGCGCGGTCAAAGCCGGGGCGACCGCTGGCCGCGTTGCCGCAACCGTTGTCGCGCGCACGGAGCGCCGGACACGAACGGGCAGCAAGATGGGCATCATCGGGCTGTCCGACCCGACCGGCCATTTCGAGGCCGTGATCTTCTCGGAAGGCTTGGCCGAGCATCGGGACCTGCTTGAACCAGGCAATGCCGTTCTTCTGTTTCTCTCCGCGGAAGTGCAGGGCGATGAAGTGCGCGCAAGGATCCAGTCGGCCGAGCCGCTCGATAGCGCCGCCGCCAGCCTGCAGAAAGGTTTGCGCGTATTCCTTCGGGACGAGAAGCCGCTCGATGCGGTGGCGAAGCGTCTTGAGGCCGTCCCGCGATCTGCGAAGCCGAACGGCGACGGCGAGGTCAGGGTTGTCCTGCTGCTGCAACAGGGGACGGAAGTGGAAGTAAAGCTGCCCGGCCGCTTCAAGGTTTCCCCGCAGATTGCCGGCGCAATCAAGGCTGTGCCGGGCGTCGTGCAGGTCGAGGCGCTGTAACGCTTCGTTCCGGCTTCCGCGACCGTGAGCGAGGGGGCAATATTCGCCAATGGACACGCGACACCCATCACGTCGGACGATCCTCAAATCCGCTGCCGCCTTGTCGCTTGTCTACGCCGCGCCTTTGCGCGCGGCTGGACCCGCACCCGATGCGATCACGCCGGCCCTGATCGCCGCGGCAACGAAGGAAGGACAGGTGACCTGGTATACGTCCGCAGATCTCCAGCTTGCCGAGAAAGTTGGGAAGGCGTTCGAGCAGAAATTTCCAGGTATCCGGACGCGGGTGGAGCGCGCAGGCGGTGAGCGCATCTTCTCGCGCGTAGCGCAGGAATATGCGGCCGGCCTTCACGTGCCTGACGCAGTGAGCACGGGAGATGCGGCCCAGTTTCTGGTGTGGAAGCGGCAGGGCCTGCTCGCCGCCTATGTTCCGGAAGACGTTGCAAGGCACATCCCGGCCGAGCACCGCGACCCCGATGGCCTATACGCAACGGTGAGATCGTCGTTGTGCGTAATGGCCTACAACACGCAGTTTGTGAGTTCGGCCGAGGCACCAAAAAGTTTCGCCGATCTGCTCGATCCGAAATGGAAAGGCAAAATCGTCAAGGCGCATCCAAGCTACAGCGGCACGATCATGACGTCGACCTACCAGATGGTGCGCGAACTTGGATGGGGCTATCTTGAAAAACTCGCGCAGCAGCAACTCCTGCAGATTCAATCCGCAACCGACACACCGAAAAAGATTGTGCTCGGGGAGAGGCCGGTGATGGCCGATGGCAATGAGTCAAATGTGCTGTTGTTGAAAGAAGCGGGACAGCCGATCGAAGTCGTCTATCCGGCTGAAGGCACGCCGTCGATTGTGCAGCCCTCTGCCGTATTCAGGGCTGCACCGCATCCAAACGCGGCGCGCCTTTTTCAAAATTATCTTTTCAGCGTCGAAGGGCAGGAACTCTTCGTCAATATTGGCGGCCTGCGCTCCGTGCATGCCTTGGTGAAGGACAAGCCTGGCCGAGCGCCATTATCGTCGATCAAGGTCTGGAAGGACGATCCCGCCGCCGTCGAGACCCAGGGCGATGACATCAAGCGGCGCTACTCGCAGATCTTCCGCGTTTGATGACTGAGAATTTAGGTTCGGCACGATGAAGATGAACACCAGGCGCAAAATGCGTCAGGAACCGTTTGCCTCGTGATTGAGGTCCACGCCCTAAAGTATTGACGTGCCTTGCATTCCGGAAATCAGACCTATATAAGCCCGACATCACTCACGCGGATGCATGGCTTTAGGCCCCGACAATGGGTCACAAAGGCCGTCCGGTGGCCCAATCGGGCTCACAAACGTCCGCGGCGGATCAACCGGAGAAGATTATGGCAATTCCTGAATTCTCGATGCGTCAGCTATTGGAAGCCGGCGTGCACTTCGGCCATCAGGCCCACCGCTGGAATCCGAAGATGGGCTCGTACATCTTCGGCACTCGCAACAACATCCATATCGTCGATCTCGCGCAAACGGTGCCGATGCTGCATCGCGCTCTGCAGGCCGTGAGCGACACGGTTGCCAAAGGCGGGCGCATCCTTTTCGTCGGCACCAAGCGGCAGGCGCAGGATTCGATCGCCGACGCGGCCAAGCGTAGCGCACAGTATTACGTAAATTCGCGCTGGCTCGGCGGCACGCTGACCAACTGGAAGACGATCTCTGCCTCGATCGCGCGGTTGCGCAAGCTCGATGAAATGCTGAACTCTGGCGAAACCGCTGGCTACACCAAGAAAGAGCGCCTGACGATGCAGCGCGAGCGCGACAAGCTCGATCGCTCGCTCGGCGGCATCAAGGACATGGGCGGCGTCCCCGATCTTCTGTTTGTGATCGACACCAACAAGGAAGATATTGCGATCAAGGAGGCCCAGCGCCTCAATATTCCGGTGGCCGCCGTCGTCGACACCAACTGCGATCCGGCCGGCATTACTTATGTCGTTCCGGGGAACGACGATGCGAGCCGCGCGGTGTCGCTCTATTGCGACCTCATTGCAAAAGCAGCAATTGATGGGATCTCGCGCGCACAAGGCGAGATGGGTGTCGATATCGGCGCGGCAGAAAAGCCAGTGGTTGTCGAGCAGATTCCGACGGCTCCGGCTGCGACCGATCTCGGCTTCGAACAATTGCCTGGTCCGCGCGGTGTTGCCGACGATCTCAAGAAGCTGCCCGGCGTGTCGGGGGCGATCGAAAAGCAGCTCAACGATCTCGGCATCTTCCACTATTCGCAGATTGCCGAGCTCAATGACAAGGCTGCGCACAACGTTGGCGAGGAAGTTGGCCTGCCAGGCCGCGTGCCGGGTTGGGTCGCCAAGGCCAAGGAACTGACGGCGGAATAATTCACCGTCGTCTCTCGTTACAAGTGCCGCCGGCCGCGCACTGCGGCTGGAGCGGATGAAGGACAAGGTTCAATGGCAAATATCAGCGCACAAATGGTCAAGGAGCTGCGCGAGTCGACCGGCGCCGGCATGATGGACTGCAAAGCGGCCCTCACCGAGACGAACGGAGACCTGACGGCTGCGCAGGATTGGCTGCGCAAGAAAGGTCTTTCCAAGGCCGCGAAAAAAGCAGGCCGTGTCGCGGCCGAAGGCCTGATCGGCGTCCAGGTGCGGGGCACGAAGGGCGTCGTCGTCGAGGTCAACTCGGAGACCGATTTCGTTGCGCGCAACGATCTGTTCCAGGGGCTCGTCAAGATGATCGCCGACGTGGCGCTGACGGCCGGCACCGATGTTGAGAAAATCAACGCGACGAAAGCCGGCAGCATCACGGTGGCCGAGTCGATCTCGGACACGATCGCGAAGATCGGCGAGAACATGACGCTGCGCCGCGCCGCCGGGCTTTCGGTCGGTAAAGGCGCAATCGGCTCCTACGTCCACAATGCGGTGATCGATGGTTTAGGCAAGATTGGCGTGATCGTCGCGCTTGAATCGCCGGGCAAAAGCGACGAATTGGCGGCCATCGGACGTCAGGTTGCCATGCATGTTGCCTCGGCCAATCCTTTGGCGCTTGACGCTGCGAGCCTCGCTCCCGCGGTTGTGGAGCGCGAGAAGAATGTGCTCGCGGACAAGTTCAAGCAGCAGGGCAAACCGGCTAACGTCATCGAGAAGATCGTCGAGTCGGGGCTTAAAACCTTTTACAAGGAAGTTTGCCTGTTGGAACAACCGTTTATTTTCGACGACAAGAAGAGCGTCGCGCAGGCGCTGAAGGAAGCCGAAGGCAAGGCGGGCGGACCGATCAAAGTGACCGGGTACGTCCGTTACGCTCTCGGTGAGGGTATCGAAAAGCAGGAAACCGATTTTGCCGCCGAGGTCGCGGCCGCCGCCGGTCAGGCTTGATCGAACGTCGGCCGCCTGCGCTCTCGGCGATCCCAAAAAGGACCGCGATGAATGAGTGACCCGGTCTATCGCCGCGCGATCGTCAAACTGTCGGGCGAAGCGCTATCGGCCACCAGCGGTTTCGGAATAGACCAGGCGACCGTCGAACGTCTGGCCACCGATCTCGCGGCGGCAGCCAAACTCGGTGTCGAGCTCGGCGTTGTTGTCGGCGGCGGTAATATCTTTCGCGGCGTCGAAGTATCGGAGCGCGGCGTGCCGCGACCTGTCGGCGATACGATGGGCATGCTCGCGACGGTGATGAATTGCCTCGTGCTTGAAGCGGCCATCGAGCGTGCCGGGCGTGAGGCGCGCACGTTGTCTGCGCTGGCGATGCCCTCGGTCTGTGAGACCTATAACCGCAAACGCGCGATGAAGAACCTCGGCAAGGGACGTGTTGTGTTGCTTGCGGCCGGCACCGGAAATCCGTTCTTCACGACCGATACCACCGCCGTTCTGCGCGCGGCGGAACTGGAGGCGCAGGCGGTGCTCAAGGCAACGAACGTCGACGGGGTTTACAGTGCTGATCCGAAAAAGGACCCCAAGGCCAAGCGATACGACAAAATCAGCCATCAGGAAGCGCTTGAGAAGGACCTGAAGGTGATGGATGGCGCGGCTTTCGCGCTTGCCCGTGAAAACCGTATGCCTATCATCGTATTCTCGATCGCCCAGAAGGGCGCCATCGAAGCCGTCCTGCGCGGTAAAGGTCACGCGACGGTTGTCGGATAAGTTACCGGTCGCGCCGATGTGCGCCATGTGTAAAAAGGTTCTGACGCAGCTGCTTTGAAAACCAGGGAGGCAGTTCCGGGGGATCTCAATGACAAACATGACGACGCATGACATCAACGAGATCAAGCGACGCATGCAGGGCGCAAGCACGGTGCTGAAAACGGAATTGTCGGGCTTGCGGACCGGCCGCGCGTCCGCGCATCTCCTCGATCCTGTGATGGTCGACGCCTACGGCGCGCAAATGCCGCTCAATCAGGTGGCGACTGTCAGCGTGCCAGAGTCACGGCTCATTTCGGTGAATGTGTGGGATCGCTCGTTGGTCCATCCGGTGGAGAAGGCGATTGTAAACTCCAATCTCGGGCTTTCACCGGCGACGGAAGGCCAGACGATCCGCCTGCGCATTCCTGAGCTCAACGAGGAGCGCCGCAAGGAGTTGGTGAAGTTGGCGCACAAATACGCCGAAACGGCGCGCGTAGCCGTGCGTCATGTCCGGCGCGACGCCATGGATGTCATCAAAAAGCTGGAGAAGGATCACAAGATCAGCAAAGACGATCACGAGCGCTTTTCTACTGAAATTCAGAAGGCGACCGACGCCGGCATTGCGGAAATCGATCATATGCTGGCTGGAAAGGAAAAGGAGATCCTCACGGTCTGAGGTCGCGTTGCATGCCCGAGGCCGAAATTCATCCGGATGCAA
>DATBTA010000020.1:0-5510 GCA_036559505.1 Pseudolabrys sp.
ATTCACTTTCTCTTATGCCGGGCTCCGCTAATCTGCGGGCATGATTCGACTCACGGTTGCGGTTTTTGTTTTCATTTCCAACGTGGCCTTCGCCGTGAATGCGCAGGAGCGTGTCGTCATCGGCACGCAGCGGCTTGGTGAAAATGGCGCGCTGTTCCTGGCTGCGGCGCAAGGTTACTTCAAGGCGGAAGGCATCGACCTTGCGATGACCGCCTACGATTCCGACAAGACCGTCGCGGAAATGCTCGCCTCCGGCCTGACCGACCTCGGCCTCGCGCGCTTTACTCCGGCTGCATTCGATGCCGCGGGCAAGGGCCTGATCAGGGCGATCGCTGCACAGGCGCGCGAGAAGCGCGACTACGAAGGCAATCAGATCATCGCCTCGAGCATTGGACTTCAAAAAGGCCTGCGCAAGTTCGACAATCTGGCGGACAAGACGATCGCCATCGATGTATTTGGATCGACAGCGCACTACCAGCTGATGCAAATCGCGCGCATCAAGCACGTCGATCCGGCCCGCATCACCGTCAAGGCGCTTGGGACGCCTGATGCCATCGCGCGCGCCGTTGGCACCGACCAGGTCGATGCTGCGATCATGCCGTCGCTCTATGCGCGTGAGTTGTTGATGGCGAACCAGGCCAAGTTTCTCGGCTGGTACTCCGAGCTGGATGAGCAACAGCTGGGCGCGCTGTTTGTCTCGAAGAAAATGCTGGAGACGCGACGCGCGGTTGTCGAAAAATTCGTGAACGCCTATCGTCGTGGCGCCGCCGATTATGCGGCTGCGTTATTGCGTAAAGACCGCAGCTCGAAACGGATTTCCGACTTCAAATCGAAGGAGGCGGCGACGACGATCGCGCGTTATGTCTATCCTGATCGTGGAACGGATACGGCGGCCATGGTCGAGCTTGGCGCCTATTACATCGATCCACAGGCGCGACTCGATGTCGCCGACGTCGCGCGTCAGATCGCCTGGTACAAGTCGCAAGGCCTGATCGACAAGGCCGTCGATGCGCGCACGGTCGTCGATGCGAGCTTCGTCAAGTAGCAAATTTTCCGCTCCGGCGAATCTCTGCCCTTGCCAGCTTCCCTGCGTCCTGAGACGATAACGTTACAGGGCCGGGAAACCAGGTCCGACCTCCCGGCCGGCGAGGGAGGCGTTTATGGGACAAAACGGCTCAGGTCCCAATGGCACAAGGAGCTCGGGCCCACGGTGTATTGCGCTGGTGGGCCCATTCCAAAGCGGCAAGACCACACTTCTGGAAGCGATCCTTGCCCGTACAGGCGCGGTCCAGCGCCAGGGCACCGTCGATGCGGGTACCACGGTAGGTGACGCAAGCAAAGAAGCCCGTCACCACAAGATGAGCGTCGAGGCGACTTTCGCCACCACCACCTTCATGGGTGACAACTACACGTTCGTCGACTGCCCCGGTTCCATCGAGTTCATCCAGGACATGCGCAGCGTGCTGCCGGCGGTCGATGCCGCCGTCGTCGTCTGCGAGGCGGACGAGAAGAAAGTGCCGCAGCTTCAGCTGATTTTGCGCGAACTGGAAGACCAGAACATTCCGCGCTTCCTCTTCCTCAACAAGATCGACAAGGCCGACAAACGCGTTCGCGACACGATCAAATTGCTGCAGCCGGCGTCACGCGCGCCGCTGCTGCTCCGCCAGATTCCGATCTGGAACGGCGACATCATTTCCGGGTTCGTCGATCTCGCGCTCGAGCGCGCCTTTGTCTACAAGGAGCACGCGCCGTCGGAAATCATCGAGCTCAAGGGTGAAAATCTCGATCGCAAGAAAGAAGCGCGCTTCACCATGCTGGAGACGCTGGCCGATCACGACGATCAGCTGATGGAACAACTGCTCGAGGATATCGAACCGCCGCGCGACAAGGTTTTCGACGATCTCTCGAAGGAATTGCGCGACCGCATCGTTTGCCCGGTGCTGCTCGGCGTCGCCACACGCACCAATGGCGTGCTGCGGCTGCTGAAGGCGCTTCGCCACGAGGCTCCCGGCGCCGCCGAAACGGCGCAACGGCTGGGCGTCAAGGCCGGCGCCGATGCCGTGGCGCTGGTGCTCAAGACCTTCCACACGACGCACGGCGGGAAAATGTCGGTTGCGCGCCTGCTTGCGGGCCAGGCCGGCGACGGCACCACGCTGACCACCGCGGGAGGCGAGGCGGGACGCGTGTCGGGCGTGTTCAAGCTGATGGGCCAGCATTTCGAAAAGCGCGGGCAGGCGGCGAGCGGCGAAACGGTCGCCTTCGGGAAGCTCGACGCCGCCAAGACCGGCGACACACTTTCGTCAAGCAAGCAGGCGCATGCGGCGCTTGTGGAGAGCAAGCCTTCTCCGCCCGTGCTGGCGATCGCGGTGCAGGCCAAGGAGCGCAAGGACGACGTCAAGCTTGGGCCGGCGTTCACCAAGCTGACAGAAGAAGACCCGTCGCTCACCGTCGTGCACAACGCGGAAAGCCACGAGGTGGTGATCTGGGGGCAAGGCGAAATGCACCTGCGCGTGGCGGCGGAACACCTTGCCGACCGGTTCATGGTGCCCGTCACGACGCGTCCGCCGTCGGTGGGGTATCGCGAGACCATCCGCAAGCCGATCACGCAACGCGGTCGCCACAAGAAGCAATCCGGCGGTCACGGCCAGTTCGGCGACGTTGTGCTCGAGATCAAGCCGTTGCCACGCGGAAGCGGCTTCAAATTCGAGGACCGCATCACCGGTGGCGTGGTGCCGCGCAACTACATTCCGGCGGTGGAAGAAGGCGTGGTCGACGCGCTCAAGCATGGACCGCTCGGGTTTCCGGTGGTCGATCTGTCGGTGGCGCTGATCGATGGCTCCTACCACACGGTGGACTCGTCCGATCAGGCTTTCCGGACCGCCGGGCGCATCGGCATCGTGGAAGGCCTACCGCAGTGCCAGCCGGTTCTGCTTGAGCCGATCCACCATGTCGAAATCGTTTGCCCGACTGAGGCCACGGCCAAGATGAACGCGATTCTGTCCGGACGGCGCGGACAGATTCTCGGCTTTGACACCCGCGAAGGCTGGGACGGTTGGGACACGGTGCGCGCGCAAATGGCGGAGGCGGAGATCGGCGACCTGATTATTGAGGTGCGTTCGGCCACGGCCGGTGTCGGGTCGTTTGTCTTCAAATTCGACCATATGGCGGAGCTCACCGGCCGTACGGCGGACCAGATCATCGCGGCACGGCGGGCGGCGGAATAAATTTGCCGTAACCAGAAGCGGTCGCGCGCGGCTTCCCGGGCACGACCGCAACAATTTTCGCGATCCCGGTAAGCAGATGCAAAGCAGGTTCGACGGCAGTTTCGTGCCGTTAACCGCCCAGCCGCCGCCCTCCCGCAAAATTCCGTCCAGGTGCGCGTGACGCGCTGTGTCCTATGCGGACAGACGGCATGCTGGAAGGTTTTCGCAATCTGTTTTCCTCCGGGCCGGTGCCCTACGCCGATCCGAAATCGTCGATTCCGCTCAGCGCGGTGCTGCGGCATGGCTGGATGGATCTCTGGTACCAGCCGAAGGTCGAGTTGCGGACGACGCACCTCGTCGGTGCCGAAGCGCTCGTGCGCGCGCGCCATCCGACACGCGGCGTCATTCCGCCCGGGCTGTTCCTGCCCGGCGCCAGCGAGCAGGACATGCACGAGCTCACCGAGCGCGTGATCCTCACTGCGCTGGGCGACTGGGAAGATTTTGCCGAATACAGCGCGCCCATAAAGCTCGCCGTCAACGTTCCGGTTTCCGCGCTGGTCCAGCTGCCGATTCCGCGCATGTTGCGCGAGGCGCGTCCACGCGCGTCGAACTGGCCGGGCCTCATCCTCGAAGTCACCGAGGACCAGATCATCAACGATCTCGATCTTGCCAACGACGTCGCAGGGGCCTTGCGCGAGCTCAAATGCGAGCTGGCGGTGGACGATTTCGGCGCCGGCTATTCGTCGCTGGTCCGTCTCAAGCAGCTGCCGTTCAGCGAATTGAAGATCGATCGCAGCTACGTCGCCAACTGTCACGACGATCACTTCAATGCCGGCCTGTGCGAGACGATCGTCGAACTCGGCCGCCGCTTTGGCCTGCGAACGGTCGCCGAAGGCATCGAAACCACGCGCGAAAGCCATAAGCTCCAGTCGATCGGCTGCCAGATCGGGCAGGGCTACCTATTTGCGAAGCCAATGCCCAAGGCCGATTTCCTCAGCCGCCTGCGCACGCGCGTGAAGGGCGCGGGAATGCTGCAGACGCCGCACGGGCGCGTCGCACTCAGCTGATTTATGTCGGGAAATCTGGCTTTGCGGCGTCCTCTCGCAGAAGCGTGACTTGCCAGTGAGCCGCCCGGCTTTTACCTCTGGATGGCGATTCTGGAGGATCTTGCCGATGAACGTTATCCGTCGCCGCGGCTGGGAAGTATCCGACCGCCTCGCCACCCCCGAGCATCTGGTTTTTAGCCGCCGCAATTTTCTGGCCGGTGGTGCCAGCGCGCTCGCGATGGTGCCCTATGCCGCGCAGGCACAGCGCGTTTCCGACGTTGCCAAATTGCCCGATCCGAGCGCGGACCTTTATCCCGCCAAGCGCAACGAGAAATATGCGCTCGACCGGCCGATCACCGACGAGAAGGTCAACGGCAACTACAATAATTTCTACGAGTTCGGCACCTCGAAAACGATCGCCACGGCCGCGCAGGCGCTGCCGATCAGGCCTTGGACGGTGAAAATCGATGGCATGGTCGAGAAGCCGATGGAAGTCGGCGTCGACGATCTCATTCAGAAGCTGACACTCGAAGAGCGCACTTATCGTCACCGCTGCGTGGAAGCCTGGGGCATGGCCATCGCGTGGACAGGCTTCCCGTTCGCAAAGCTCGTCGAGTTTGCGCGCCCGCTCGGCTCCGCAAAGTATGTGCGGATGGAAACTTTCATGAACCCGAAGATCGCCCCGGGGCAGAAGCAGCCCTGGTTCCCATGGCCCTATGTTGAAGGCCTCACCATGGCGGAGGCAACCAACGAACTCGCATTTCTCGCGACCGGTGCCTACGGCCATCCGCTTGCGCGCCAGCATGGCGCACCGCTGCGGCTCGCGGTGCCATGGAAGTACGGGTTCAAATCGATCAAGTCGATCGTGCGGTTTAGTTTCACCGACACACGCCCGAAGGGTTTGTGGGAGGCGTTGCAGGCATCCGAATACGGCTTCTGGGCCAACGTCAATCCGGAAGTGCCGCATCCGCGCTGGAGCCAGGCGACCGAGGAGATCATCGGCACCGGCGAGCGGCGGCCGACGCTCCTTTTCAATGGCTATGGCGACTACGTCGCAGGCCTCTACAAGGGTCTGGAAAAAGAACGTCTCTGGGCGTGAGGCGAGCCGCGCTGTACCGTCAGTGCGCCCCGGAGTATATCGGCGGCGAGGGAGAAGCTGCGGAGGCTTGCATGTCCACGCAACCCGACTTGAAAAGCGTACAACGGGCAGTCCAAGGCGCATTGCACAGGCATTGGGTGCTGTTTCTGATCGAAGGCATCG
>DATBTA010000021.1:0-2599 GCA_036559505.1 Pseudolabrys sp.
TGATCTCGAAAGCGGAGCTGGCCCGGCGGCGCAAGGCGCTGCAGAGGCGCGGCGGCTTCCGCTATCCGGCAAGCCAGACGCCATGGCAGGAAATCCAGCGTTCCATGGTCGACCAACTGGCGGATGGCATGGTGCTGAAGCTTGCCGTGAAATATCAACGCGTCGCCCAGAACGGCGTCGCGCGCGACAACCATTGAGGGGCATTGTTTCCGTGAGCAACAGACTGGAAGGAAAGCTGGCGCTGGTCACCGCCGCCGGCCAGGGTATCGGCCGCGCGATCGCCGAGGCCTTCATCGCGCAGGGCGCGAAGGTCATCGCGACCGATGTCGCGATCGACAAGCTTGCCGGACTGAAGGCTGCGAAGTCCGCAAAGCTCGACGTCCTGTCGAGTGACGCGGTCGGTGCCTTTTCGGCTTCGATCGACAAGGAGTTCGGCGCACTCAACGTGCTCGCCAACGTTGCCGGCTATGTGCACCAGGGCTCGGTGCTGGAGTGTTCGGAGAAGGACTGGGATTTCTCGTTCGACCTCAACGTCAAATCCATGCATCGCACCATCAAGGCGTTCTTGCCCGCGATGCTGAATAACGGCAGCGGCTCGATCATCAATATGTCGTCGGGCGTGTCTTCCATCAAAGGCCTGCCCAACCGCTACGCTTATGGAGCGACCAAAGCTGCCGTGATTGGCCTGACCAAGGCAGTCGCCGCCGATTTCATCACCAAAGGCATCCGCTGCAATGCCATCTGCCCCGGCACAATCGTGTCGCCATCATTCGAGGAACGTGTGCAGGCCGTCGCGAAGCAAACGGGGACTCCGCTTGATCAGGTGCGCAAGAATTTCATCGCGCGCCAGCCGATGGCACGTTTGGGTACGGCAGAGGAAGTTGCCGCGCTCGCTGTTTTCCTTGCCTCGGACGAGTCGAGCTACATCACCGGCCAGCCGCACCTGGTCGATGGCGGCATGGCGCTTTAGGCCTTCACCTGCCCACTGCCGTTGGGCCCGGCCTCACGTCGGGCTTGCTTTTCTGAGGGCGAAAGCGGGATGATTTGATCTGGACGGATGCTCCGGCATTCGCACGGTACTGAAAACAAAGAAGAATATGCGTAAGGCGGCCGACGCCGCCTGGGAGGGATGAATGGCTTCGGTCGCGATCCGCGACGTGCGTAAGGCCTTCGGAGCGACGGCCGTCATCCATGGCGTCGACATTTCGATACGCGACGGCGAATTCGTCGTGCTTGTCGGGCCTTCAGGCTGCGGTAAATCGACTTTGCTCCGGATGATCGCCGGCCTCGAAAACATCACCGGAGGTGAAATCCGTATCGGCGATCGCGTGGTCAATCGGCTGCCGCCGAAGGAACGCGACGTCGCGATGGTGTTCCAGAATTACGCGCTTTATCCGCACATGACCGTTGCCGACAACATGGCGTTCTCCATGAAGCTGCGCGGCGCGCCGAAAAGCGAGATCGATGAGCGCGTCAACCGGGCGGCTGCGATCCTCGGCCTTTCACAATTGCTGCAACGTTTCCCGCGCCAGCTGTCGGGTGGACAACGTCAGCGTGTCGCCATGGGGCGCGCCATCGTCCGTGATCCGCAGGTCTTTCTTTTCGACGAGCCGCTGTCCAATCTCGACGCCAAGCTGCGCGTGCAGATGCGCACGGAAATCAAGGAGCTGCATCAGCGCCTGAAGACAACAACGATTTACGTCACGCACGACCAGATCGAAGCAATGACCATGGCCGACAAGATCGTGGTGATGCACGACGGCCGCGTCGAGCAGATCGGGGCGCCGCTCGATCTCTACGACCGCCCCGACAATCTGTTCGTTGCCGGCTTTATCGGCTCGCCGGCAATGAACATGCTCAAGGGCCGCATCAGCCTGAACGGAACGGCGGCATTCGAGGCGCCGGCGGGGATAACATTCGCACTCAACAATGCACCGTCCGGCAGCGACGGACGCCCTGCCATTTATGGCGTGCGCCCTGAGCATTTCTCTTTATCCGACGACGGCACCGAGGCCGTGATCCAGGTCATCGAACCGACCGGGTCGGAACTGCAGGTCGTCGCCAAAGTAGGCGAGAACGAGATCATCGCCGTCTTCCGCGAGCGGCATCAATTCAAGCCGGGCGACAAGATCCGGCTTAAGCCAGACCCGAGGCTCATTCATCTATTCGACGAGGCGACGGGTAAGCGTCTCGAAAACTGAGAAACGAAAGGGAGGTAAGTCATGACTTATTTTACACGCCGCACGCTCGTCAAAGGCGGGACGGCGGCGGCCGCGGCCGGCGCGTTGACCGGCCCGGCACTGCTTGATTGGGCCAAGGCATGGGCACAGTCCGCCCAGTGGAAGCCGGAGAAAGGCGCGCAGCTGTCGATCCTGCGCTGGAAATATTTCGTGCAATCGGAAGACGACGCCTTCGTTGCCCTGATGGATTCGTTCACCAAGGCGACCGGCGTCAAGATCACGATCGCGCGCGAGTCGTACGAAGACGTGCAGCCGAAAGCCTCGGTCGCCGCCAACACGGGCGCGGGCCCGGATCTGTTCTGGGGCCTCTATTCACTGCCGCACCTGTTCCCGCAGAAGTGCCTCGACGTTTCTGATGT
>DATBTA010000022.1:0-2838 GCA_036559505.1 Pseudolabrys sp.
CAGGTCTCGCTGGAATGCATCAACTCGCACGTGCCGCTGAAGTTGTTGTCGCTCCTGGACGGCAAAGACCTCCTTGTCGGCGTGATTGACGTGGCGACGGACAAGGTTGAGACGCCCGAGGACGTGGCTGCCGTCATCGGCAACGTGATCAAGGTTGCGCCGAAGGAAAAAATCATCGCCTGCACGAATTGCGGCATGGCGCCGATGCGACGCGATATCGCCGAGGCGAAGCTGAAGGCGCTCGGGGCCGGCGCCGCTCTGGCGCGACAGAAGTTCGGCTAAGCAGCCCGGGCGGTTTATCCGCGCGGCAGTATTCGGCTCTGCTGCTTGATCCACATCAAAGCGCCGCCACCGCACTTCATTACATTCAGCTAACAATATGTGAATCGCGCGATGGTCATAACGACATCGGAGGGTATCCCATGCTCGCCAGACAAGCCTGGTCTCCCTATCTTGCCGGGGTAGTCATCGGCCTCTTGCAAATACCGGCATTTTTGCTGATCGAAACCGCTCTCGGCGCCTCTTCGTCCTATGTGACCATCGGCGGCATGTTCGCTTCGTGGATAGACCCGTCGATCCTCAAAATCGAATACGTCGCCCGCCACGTGGCGGCTACAGGCAAGAACTGGTGGCAGGTTGCGCTCGTCATCGGCATCGCCATCGGTTCCTTCGTATCTATGAAGCTGTCTGGCGCGAAGCGCGCGGCGATCTCGCCCATCTGGCAGCGGGCACTCGGCTCAACGTCGCCGGCCAAGCGTTACGCCGTCGCGTTCATCGGCGGGTTCGTGCTGCTGCTCGGTGCGCGCATCGCCGACGGTTGCACCAGCGGTCACGGTCTTTCCGGCATGGCGCAGCTAGCGGTCGGCTCGACCGTCGCGGTCGCCGCGATGTTTGCCGGCGGCATTGCGACCGCAATGCTGCTGCTGCGGCGTATCTGAGAGGAGAACAGCCATGTCCGTCACCCTCGCCATTGCCGTCGGAATTGCCATGGGTATCGTGTTCGGCTTTGCGCTGGAGAAATCGCGCGTATTCGAGCCGGGCATCATCGTCGGGCAGATGCAGCTTCGCAACTTCATCATGCTCAAGGTATTCCTCACCGCGGTTGCAACCGGGGCAGTCGTGCTCGCGGTTCTCAACGGCTTTGGCTACGTAAAGCTTCAGCCGAAGGCCGCAGCCTATGCAGCGGATATCGTAGGCGGACTGCTGCTTGGCGCCGGCATATCGCTCGCGGGCGCCTGCCCCGGCACGACACTCGCGCAAATCGGCGCCGGCTACCGTGACGCATTCTTCACGCTCGTCGGTGGCCTGTTCGGCGCGGTCGCCTATTCCTACGCACAGCCCGCACTCGCCAAGACATTCCTCGGGCAAAGCGGGCCCAAGCTCATCTTCAGCAACGTGTTCGGCGTACCTTACTGGGCAGGCGCACTGGTGCTGGCGGCAGTGATCGTCGTGATTCTGGTAGGGCTAGAAGCGTGGTCACCCTGGCGCGGCGAAATGGGCAAAGACGTGGACGGCGACTTGCCGGCCTCGCCTCCAGCTCGAAAAACAAGCACGCACGCTCAGCCTGCAGAATAACAGGAGCACACAATGACCATTAATATGGGAAGCTTTGACCGACTCGCACGTCTGATCGTCGGCGCCGCACTGATTGCCTTCGCACTCGGATACATCGCGCCCGGCACGGGATGGAATTTGGTCGGCTGGATCGGCGTCGTCCCGATTCTGACCGCACTGTTCGGGACCTGCCCGGCTTACAGCCTGTTCGGATGGTCAACGCGATGAGAATGCCGGCTAGCGCGCCGCTCGCCCCATCACATCCATCAGTTCGGCAACCTTTCGTCGCTGGTCGCCCTTGTTGCCGCTTTTGATGGCGTGATCAACGCAATGCGCGACGTGATCGCGCAAAATCTCCTCCTCAACCCGGCGTAGCGCAGCACGGACGGCGCCGATTTGCGTCACGATGTCGATGCAATAACGGTCGTCCTCGACCATGCGGGCGAGGCCCCGCACTTGCCCCTCGATGCGATTGAGTCGCTTGAGAACTGCCGCCTTGTTGCCTTTTGCCATGACGTCTATATACCCCCTAGGGGTATTCTAGGCAAGGTATCGGTCCGGTGGCATCAGGACATCACCATCATCATGACAGGGCTCCGGAGGGTGTCACCGATCCCGTCTGCGGGATGACGGTCGATCCACATACGGCCAAGCACCGCGCGGAGCACCGCGGCCATACCTACTATTTCTGTTCGGCCGGGTGCCGCACGAAGTTCGTCAACGATCCGCAAAAGTATCTCGGCGGGCGCGAACCCGCGCCCGTGGCTGAAGGCACAATCTACACTTGCCCCATGCATCCGGAGATCCGGAAGGTCGGCCCCGGCTCCTGCCCGATCTGCGGCATGGCACTCGAGCCTGAAATTGCCGGCACCGAAACCGGACCTAATCCGGAACTTGTCGACATGACACGCCGGTTCTGGATCAGCCTCGTCCTCACACTTCCCGTGTTTGCGTTGGAAATGGGCGCCCACATTGTTGGCGCTCATAACTGGGTCGATCCGAAGCTTTCGAATTACGTCCAGTTTGCCTTCGCCACGCCGGTCGTGCTGTGGGCGGGCTGGCCGTTTTTCGTACGCGCCTGGCAATCGCTGGTGACCCGCAATCTCAACATGTTCACGCTGATCGCAATGGGCACCGGAGTCGCCTACGTCTACAGCCTCGCCGCTACTTTCGTTCCGCAAGCCTTCCCGCACGCGTTCCTTGGCCACAGCGGCGTCCCGGCCAGTTATTTCGAGGCTGCCAGCGTCATCACAGTGCTGGTGCTGATGGGCCAAGTGCTGGAGT
>DATBTA010000023.1:0-4844 GCA_036559505.1 Pseudolabrys sp.
TGATCGTGCCGATGATCGGCCCCTCGATCCTGCCGATGCCGCCGATGACGGTGATGAAAATGACGAACGCGGTCCAATCGTTCACGCTGAATGCGGTGTCGGGCGAGATGCGCAGCTTCTGCAGGAAGATAAAGGCGCCGAGCATCGCGGTGCCGAAGGCCGTCAGGACGTAGACCGCAAACTTGATGCCCCACACGCCAATCCCGGTGCTTTGGGCGGCCAGCTCATTGTCCCGGATTGCGGTCAGCGCGAGGCCGTGGCGCGAGCGCAGCAGCACAAAGATCGCTGCCAGCGTCGCGACCGTCAGAAAAAGCGCGAGCCAATACATTTCGAATTCGCGCATCTGTCTGCTCGGGGCCATTGCGAGGACCACCGATGCCGGAAGACTGATTCCGGAACCGCCTCCGAGGGCCGAGACCTGCGACGCGAGCAGCCGGAACACCTCGGCAACGACCCATGTCCCGATCGCAAAGTAAGCGCCACGCAAGCGAAAAATCAGCAAGGCGACTGGTACGGCCACCAGAGCGCCGACCGGGCCGGCGACAAAAATCGCCAGGATCGGATTGACGTCGAACAGTATCGCCAATGCGAACAGGACATAGCCGCCGAGACCGACAAAAGCCTGCTGGCCGACCGACACAAGTCCGGCATATCCGGCGAGCAGATTCCACAGGCTTGCCAGCGCAATGAACGTGAACATTTCCGCAAGCAGCCGCAGCGTTTGCCGGTCGCCCCAGAAGGGCGCCAAGGCGAGCACAACGAGCGCGACGGCGATGAGCACTACGCCGATACGGCTTGAACGTGTGGCGTGTTCGACAATCATCCCGACACCTTGGGAAACAGACCCTGCGGCCGGATGGCGAGGATGGCGAGAAACACGATGTGACCTGCAAGCAGCTGCCAACCGGGGTCGATCTGCGCGCCGATCGCCTGTGAGACACCGAGGATAATGCCGCCCGCCAACGTTCCCCACATGCTGCCGAGCCCGCCGATGATCACCGCCTCGAAGGCGAAGATCAGCCGCGCGGGTCCGATGGCCGGATCGAAATTGGCGCGCACGGCCAGAAATACGCCGGCGATGGCGATCACCGCCAGAGAAAGCGCCATCGCCACGGCAAAGACGTGACGTGTGTCGAGCCCCATCAACTGGGCTACGGCTTGATCGTCGGACGTCGCGCGCAGCGCACGGCCAAGCGCCGTGCGGTAGAAAAGGAGTTGCAGTCCGCCGATGACTGCCACCGCGACCACGAATTGAATCAGCGGCAGCGCGCCGATCCAGAGATTCTGCGCAAGCTGGAAAGTTTGAATTTCAATGGCCCCCGCTTGCAGCTTGCGGCTGTCGGCGGTGAACAACTCGAGAAGCCCATTCTGGATGATGATGGAAAGACCGAAGGTCACCAGCAGCGGCGGCAGAAGATCATCACCGATCGTCCGGTTGAGCAGGCCACGTTGCAGCCCGTAGCCGATCAGTGCCATGACCGGAACGACAAGCAGCAAGGAGGTGAGGGGATCCATCCCGAAAGCCTGCGTGACCATAAGCGAGACATAGGCCGCAAGCACGATAAGATCGCCATGTGCGATATTAACCAGCCGCATCACCCCGAAAATCAGTGACAGGCCGGCCGCAAACATTGCGTATAAGCCGCCGATCAGCACACCCTGCAGGATGACGTTGGGCCACTGCATCCGGTCAAACCCCGAAATAGGCGGCTGAAATTTTTTCGCGAGTGAGGTCGCGTGCGGCGCCCTGCAGCGCGACGCGGCCCTCCTGCAGGCAATAGACGTGGCTCGCTGCCCGCAGGGCTTGAACGATGTCCTGCTCGACGATGACGAGAGACAAGCCTTCGGCCGTGATTTGCGGCAAGCGGGCGTAGATGTCGCGTACGACGATAGGCGCGAGCCCGAGGCTGATCTCGTCACACAGCAGCAATCTCGGATTGGACATCAATGCGCGCCCGATGGCCGCCATCTGCTGCTGGCCGCCAGAGAGTGCCGGCGCGGGAAGACTTCGCCGCTCGGCCAGAACCGGGAACAGTTCGTATACGCGCGCCAACGTCCACGGCCCAGGGCGACGCGACTGGCCGCCGATCAGCAGATTTTCCTCGACCGTCAGCGACGGGAAAAGCCTGCGTCCTTCGGGGACCAGCGCAATTCCGCGCTCCAGCGCTTTGAAGGCGGGCGTGTTCGTCGTGATGACGCCCTCGAAAAGAATTTCGCCGCGCGACGGATGCATCAGGCCGGCGATGCACTTGAGGAGCGTGCTCTTGCCGGCACCATTTGCACCGATGACAGCGACGACCTGGCCGGCGCCGACGCTGAGCGAAACGTCGAAGAGGGCCTGGAAGTCGCCGTAGAATGCGTCGACGGCGGTGATCTCGAGTAGCGGGCCGTCAGGCATCGGTGTCAATTCCCATATAGATTTCAGTTACTTGCAGGCTACGAATGACGCTGTGCGGGTCGCCGCCGGCGATGAATTTGCCGCCGTGCAGGACCACGAGCCGATCCACAGTGGCGAGCAAAGCGTGCACGACGTGCTCGATCCAGATGATCGAGACACCGCTCGCGCGTACATCCTTGATAAGGGCGACCAGAGTTGCGCATTCGTGCTCGGTGAGGCCGCCGGCGACCTCATCGAGCAGCAGCACGCGTGGACTCGTTGCGAGGGCGCGGGCCAATTCCAGACGCTTTCGATCGAGCAGAGTCAGCCCGCCCGCACGCCTGTTCGCCTTTTCTGCGAGGCCGCAGCGCTCGAGCAGCTCGGAACAGCGATCATAGACCGCGGCTTCGCGCTCGCCGGCACCGAATGCTGCGGCCACTACGACGTTCTCGAACACGCTCATGCCCGAGAACGGTTGCGGGATCTGGAACGACCGCGCCAGACCCATCCGGCAGCGCCGTTCTGCCGGCAGTCTGGTCACGTCATTGTCCGCGAACAGCACGCGGCCGGAATCGGGCCTTACGGTGCCCGTTGCTATTCCAAACAGTGTCGTTTTGCCCGCGCCATTAGGTCCGATGATGCCCAGAGCTTCGCCATCGTTCAGCGATAAGTCGATTTCATCGGCCACCACGACAGCGCCGAATCGTTTCGAGATCTTCTCGAGTGCAAGGATCGCAGCCATCGCGGCGGTTACGAAATAGGCTGCAGCTTTCCTCCGACCGGAATATTCGGTGCCGTCTTGTTCTCGGCGATCACGAGATCGAATTTTCCATTCTTGCGCTGCCACTGGCCGGCCACCAATGGCGTCTTGGTGACGTTCTTGACCGGCGCGCCGGTCCACTGGATCGGCCCGACGATCGACTGGTAGTTCGTAGCCACGATCGCGTCGAGGATAGACTTGGGGTCGCCCGGATTCTTCGCGCGCTTGAGCACGTCGATGGCGACTTCAAAGAGGGCATGTTGAAAGCCGATGGGTTGCGTCCATGGCCGGTTCGATGCCTTGGTGTATGCGTCGGTGAGCTGTTGGCAGCTTTGACCGGTGAGACCTGATTTGAAGGGATGGTGTGGTGTCCACCAGATCTCGCTGCTGAGGCCATTGCCGCGCTCACCCAGCGATTCGATGACCGACGGGAACAGCAGCGCCTTTCCGATGGTGACGATCTTCGGCTTGAAGCCCTGCTGTGCGGCCTGCGACCAGAACGTTGCGAAATCCGGCGGGATCATGTTGCCGGTGACGATGTCCGCGCCAGCTGCCTTGAACGCCGAGATCTGCGACGTGAAATCGCTGTTCATGAGCTGGTAGCGGCCGGGATCGTGCAGCTTGTAGCCGGCCTTTGCGAGCGCAGGCGGCAGGCCGAGATTCGGATCGCCCCACGCATTGCCGTCGGCGTCATTCGGGAAAAGACCGCCGACGACTTTATTGGTCGGCAGTTCGTCCCACAGTGCGAGGAATGAGGCGATGACATCCTCTAATCCCCAGAAGAAATGGTAGGTCCAGGTGAAGCCCTTCTTCGGATCTCCTTTGCGTCCGAAGAAATAGGGCTGCCACGGGCAATTGGTGGTGATGCACGGCACCTCGTTGACCTCGGCCTGATCGGAAACCGGGTTGGTCGTGTCCGGCGTTGCGGAGGCGACGATGAGGTTGACCTTATCGCCGAGGATCAACTCGGAGGCGACTTCAGCCGCCCGGTTTCCGCTCGACTGGCTGTCCTTGGATATGATCTCGACCTTGTAGGTCTTGCCACCGTTTTCCAGGCCTTTGGCAAGGATGGCGCGCACCTGATCGAGGATGAAACCGTCGGCCTCTCCGAAGCCGGCCAGCGGGCCGGTCTTGGGGCTGACGTGGCCGATCTTGATGACCTGCGATTGCGCCTCTGCCGGCAGCACGCGCAGAACGGCGGGAGCGGCGATTGCACCGAGGCCGGACTTGACCAGCGTGCGGCGGGAAATCGTGCGGCGGTCATTCATTGTCACCTCCCTGGTTTCATTTCACCGATCACGGCATGCGCGGTTTCGCCATCCTTATCCAGCGGTGTAGCCACCGTCGGCATAGAGAATATGGCCGGTGTAGAAATCCGACGCCTTCGACGCCAAAAAGAGCAGCGGTCCGGCAAGATCTTCCGGCTCGCCCAGCCGGCCTTTTGGCACGCGGGCGAGAAAGCCCTTGCGCACCGTCTGCGCACGCTCGGTCTCCTCGTACATCCATGCGGTGAGCGGAGAGCGAAAGACGGTCGGACCGAGTGCATTCACGGTGATCCCGGTCTCACCCCATTCGCAGCCGAGCGCCTTGGTGATGCCGTCGACCGCGGATTTCGATGCGCAATAGGCGCTGTAACCGGCGGGATGTCCGAGCAGCCCGCGCGCGGACGAAGTCAGGATCACCTTGCCGCCAGGTTTGCCTTCTTGG